>CALCNY010000078.1 GCA_937897585.1 uncultured Chitinophagaceae bacterium
ATAATTTGACTTTGGTTTAACCAAACTGTATCGTCTTCAAAATGTACTTCAATTTGAGTTTTGCCTTCTTTTGATTGGTAAATTTCAATCTTGTTTTCCATTATTTAATTTTATTTAATGTTGTGTTATCCAACAGAAATTATGACATCAAGGGTTTAATATTTTATTTTGTATTTTTTCTATTGGAAGCAGTTGTGAAGGATTCCTTGAAAACTGAATTTGGTTAATATTGGCTTTACTAGTCTCAAATAATTCTATTAGATGACTTTGGTTTAACAAAACGCTATCGCATTAAAACAGCAAATCAATTTGAGTTTTGTATTCTTTTTTGAACTGTCAAAAAATCCTTAACAGTTCATTTCTTGATATCTCATTTTCAATTTTGAAAAATATAGTGCAAGTAAATTTTTTGTTTATTGGCAGCAATGATGAAATCAACATCGGATTTATGTTTTTTTCTGATGTTGTACCAATTAAAAATCCCGCCTTCTCATTAAAGAAAGACGGGATTTTTGTTTAAAAGATATGTAAGATTAATGCGATGCCAGATAAGAAACTTCACTTGCGGATAAGGCGCGGTTGTAGATGCGGATGTCGTCGAGTTTTCCATTATATGGATAGCAATTGCCATACCATAAATAATTGTTTCCATCTTGAGATACATAGGCGCCGAAAATAAATCTCTTTCCAGCAACATAAGTTTGATTAATAAAAGTTAGGTCGTTTTTTACATTTACTCCATTAATATAAAAATTTGTACCATTAAGATTGTCTGTTGTAATTACCCAATGAATCCAGCTGCCATTTGGATGATTTGAACCATAATTATATAGTACTTGTTGATTTTGACAATGACCTTGGACTTCGTAATTATTTCCTCCATTTCCATAATTATCAATATTTTCTAGCCAAGATTGACCGCAAGTTTGACCACCATAACCAAATAATGCTCTTCCTGCTGTTCCAACTCCAATATCATTTGCATAAAACCATAATGAAACCGTTCTACTTCCAGTTGGAAAGCTAGTACAGTCACCTTCAATGTAAGAAGGAGTTGTAGTGCTACCTGTAAAATTGTATGCCTTGTTACTATTTCCAAACCTATCACTCGCCAACGTCGCTCCATTCACCGTACCATTATTCCCATTCCCACTTTCATCATTGGCATTGCCATTAAATGGCCAGTAGCCAACCAATCCATTAGTCAACCATGATGGAATAGAATCTTGTGTTGAAAGCGTTAATTCATTTGAATACTGTAATGAATTCCCTGCGCTGTTATAAGCATACACACGATAAGTATATGAAGTACTAGGTGTCAGTCCCAAATCACTGAATGTGGTCATGTTACTTGCCGTACTTCCTACAACCGCATAATTTCCTGTTCCGGTTTTTCTTTCAATTTTATAACCATCTTCATTGGTGGCGTTGTCTGTCCAGGATAAGTTGATTTGCGTGGTTGAAGTAGCTGATCCCATTAAATTGGTTGGGGCCAAAGGCACAACAGTTACGGTGCCGTTGTTGTTTGTTGAGCAACCAAAGATTACCAAAGAAATTGAAAATAGGAGAAATACATGTTTCATGATAGATTATTTTAAAAACAAATATAGGGATAATTCTCCCTATGACAAATTCTCCTTAAACGCTCTCTTTGTATGATTGAAAAAACAGAAAAAACGATATTATAGAGATGATGAATTTCTAGCGAAAGTTGGAGTGAGAATTAGGGAAATTCGAAACAGTCAAGGCTTGACTCAAACAGACTTAGCATTCAAATGCAACGACAAAGATTATTCTCAAATAAATAGGGTAGAATTGGGCAAAGTGAATTTCAGTGTATCTTATCTCTCTCTTATAGCATCCGCACTTAATGTAGAACCAAAAGATTTATTAAGCCCCCTCAATCCCCCTATGGGAAAGTAAACTCAATCCTAAAAAGTGAACAGAAATTTGAAGACTATTTATTGTTAGCCCACGGTTTCAACCGTGGCGGTAAAAGAAAATAGCAGAAAAAATAATTAAAAATGCGGTTCATTAATCCCAATATTTTAAAGGTGGGTGATGCTATAATTCTTCTATGTTCTCCCAAGGTTGAAACCGTGGGCTGTAATACAAATAATTTTGTTTACTGTAATATGAAAATAGCAAACTCATACCAACAAAATAACACCAAACGCCAAACACCAAACACCAAACAATCAAATAAAAACCTTCATCTCCTCCTGATACCCCTTCGCCACTTTCTTTGCTTCTTCAGCAAAATTAGCATCATTCCCCGCATACAAAATCGCTCTCGATGCATTCACCAACAAGCCACAATCCTTATTCATGCCGTATTTGGCAACATCAGCCAAGCTTCCGCCCTGCGCACCAACACCCGGTACCAATAAGAAGTTATCAGGAATTATTTTTCTTATTGTAGACAATTCTTCTGCTCTGGTGGCACCCACTACAAACATCAAATTATTTGGATTTCCCCAATTACTAACGGTATGCAATACATGCTCATACAGATAAGATTCATTTTCGTTTTTCAATTTCAACATCTCAAAATCAAAAGCGCCTTTGTTGCTCGTCAATCCCAATACAATGGTCCATTTGTTTTGATATTCCAAAAACGGACGTATACTGTCTTCTCCCATATAAGGCGCAACAGTTACTGCATCGAATTTTAATTTTTCAAAAAATGCTTTGGCGTAATAATTTGAAGTATTACCGATATCCGCTCTTTTGGCATCTGCAATTTTTAAATGAGTGGAAGGAATATATTCACAAGTTTCTTCCATCGCATCCCAGCCTCTGGCTCCCATCGCTTCGTAAAAAGCGGTGTTTATTTTATAAGAAACACAATAGTCTTTGGTAGCGTCAATAATCTGCTTGTTGAATTCAACAACTCCATTTGGACGCGCTTGCAAATGAGCTGGGATTTTTTCATTATCAGTATCCAAGCCCACACAAAGAAAACTCTCTTTTGATTTTATCTGTTCTACTAATTCAGTTCTGGTCATCTTAATTCAATTGTTTTATTTTTTCTAGCATTAAATTTTCAATCATTTCACTGTTCCAGTTTTCGGCGATGTTTGGGGTTTGCATCACTTCATCCATGATGGCTTGTTGTGCATTGCCTCGGCTCAAAGCCTCGCTGTATCTCACTTCCGGACTGAATGTTACCAGACTATAAGCAGGTGTCCATTTATCAGGATGTTTGGAACTAAAATGAGCTTCTATTTTTTTCTGTAATAAAAACTGCGGATCGGCCACTTTATCTCTCATCTCCACAAAATTATTCAAAGCCAAAGTGGCAATCGCATCTCCGTCTGGTTTTCTTAATTCTTGATATTCTGAAAATATCGCTTTCCAATCGTGATTGTGTTTATTGATTAATGAATTTAAAACACGACAATCTTCAAATCCACAATTCATGCCTTGTCCGAAGAAAGGAACTATCGCATGAGCTGCATCACCAATCAAAGCAAATTTATCTTCTCTAATCCAAGGGAAACATTTTACGGTAACCAATGATGATGTTGAGTTATTAAAAAATTCTTTTTCAAAATCTGGCATCATCGATGAAGCATCTGCAAATATTTCATTGAAAAATGCTCTTGCTTTTTCAGGTGTATCTAACGAAGTAAATGAAGGATTCCCTTCAAATGGAAAGAACAGCGTGCATGTAAAACTGCCATCAATATTTGGCAATGCAATCAACATGTAATTGCCTCTTGGCCAAATATGTAATGCATTTTTCTCCATGAGAAATTGTGCGTTGGAGCCAGCTGGTATTGTCAATTCCTTGTAACCAAAATCTATATAATATTGCTGATATTGAAAACGATTATGCTGTAATTGATGGGTAAGTCGTGAAGCGGCAAATGCACCATCACTGCCGAAAATCAAATCTTGCTTTACAATATGCGATTCATTTTTTTCAGTGTTGGTAAAATGAATTTCGTTTGTGTTCCAATTGATGTGATCGCATCTTTCGTTGAAATGAATATTCACCTGTTGTTCTTCTGCCAGATTCATCAACGTGCAATTGAGTTCTCCACGTGAGACTGAATTGATGAATTGTCCTTCTTTACCGTATGCCTGATAACCGGATGTTCCGTTTACATGGTGTAATTGTCTTCCATGCATGGGAATGGCAATTTTTTTTATTTCTTCCATCAAACCTACCTCTTCCAATGCTTTGATGCCACGGTCGCTTAACGCTAGATTGATGGAACGTCCGGCACTCATCGAGATTTTTCTCATGTCTGAGCGGCGCTCATAAATATTCACTTTGTATCCTTGTTTGGATAAATAAATAGACAATAATGAACCGACTAATCCTGCGCCTATGATGGTTACTTGTTTTTGCATTTTTTAATTAAGTTTCAAATGTTCAATACGTTCAATAAGTTCAATAGGTTTGTTAGGTTTGGTGAGTTCAATTTTTTCAGTGGATCTGTTGATTTTTTATAATCACAAAATTCAGTAATCAACCTCTTGAACCTTTTGAACAATCAAACCTTTTGAACAAAAAAATTATTTCCAAATTAACCCAGCAGACTCTGCTGTATAACCTTCCCAAAATTAAATACATCTTCAAATGTATTATACAAAGGAACCGGTGCAATCCTGATTACATTCGGTTCTCTCCAATCAGCAATGATACCTTCTTTAATCAGCTCGTCAAATATTCTTTTCCCGTCTTCTAGCATAAGCATAGAAACCTGACAACCTCTTTGTTTTTCTTCTAATGGCGTTATGACTTCAATGAATTTTCTATTTGTCGATTGATTGATTTCATTCAAGATAAATAACAAGTAACTGCTTAGCATTTTTCCTTTTGTCACCAGATTATGCATACCTGCTTCTGTAAAAATATCAAGCGAAGCTTTATGTGCCGACATACTCAACACAGGTGCATTGCTCAATTGCCAGCCTTCTGCAGTAGGAATGGGATGAAATTCTTTCTCCATTTTGAATCTTGTGTCTTTGTTATGTCCCCACCAACCGGCTAACCTTGGCAATGATTCATTGTTGATATGACGTTGATGGATAAACGCACCTGCAACTCCACCAGGACCACTATTCAAATATTTGTATGAACACCAGCAAGCGAAATCAACATTCCAGTCGTGAAGTTCGAGATGTACATTTCCAGCTGCGTGTGCTAAATCAAATCCGCAATTGGCGCCGGCTTCGTGTGCTGCTTTAGTGATGGCTTGCATATCAAAAACCTGACCGCTGTAATAATTGACACCACCGAAAATTACCAATGCAGTTTCATGTCCATGTTTTTTTATGGTTTCAATAATATCTTCATGATCTATTGTGGCTTTACCTTCTTTAGGATAGACTTCTATTATTGCATCATCAGGTTGGTAGCCATGCAATTTCACTTGCGATTGAAACGCATACTGATCGGAAGGGAAAGCTTTGGCTTCGCAAATGATTTTATACCTTTCTTTCGTAGGACGATAAAAGCTTATCATCAGTAAATGTAAATTCACTGTCAGCTGATTCATCACTACAATTTCTTCAGGCAATGCACCAACAATCTGAGCCAGCTGCTCTTCAAAAATTTCATGATAACTAACCCAAGGTGTGCGTGCATGAAAATGTCCTTCAACGCCGTGTGTGGCCCAATCTTCTAATTCATCCAAAACATAATCCTGTGTTTTTTTAGGTTGCAACCCCAGTGAATTACCGGTGAAGTAAATGCATTCTTTACCATTTACAATGGGCATGTAAAATTGGTCACGGAAATGTTTTAATGAATCTTGTGAGTCAAGTTGTTGGGCGTATGTGAGTGTGTTAGAGTATGTCATTTAGTCTAGTTCAATTAGTTCAAAATGTACAATTAGTTCAAAAGGTTTAAAAGGCGGAGTTCAACTAATTGAACATTTTGAACCTCTTGAACCTTTTAAACAAAATTATTCTAAAGTAGCAATTACCTTCAATTCAATGCAAATTGGCGTCGGTAGACTTTTCACTTCGACCGTTGTCCTACAAGCTTCCACACCTTTGAAGTATTCACCATAAATTCTATTATAAGTTGGGAAATCTTTTTTCATGTTGGTCAAGAATACCGTCACATCTACCATTTTATCCCAGCTGCTGCCGCTGGCTTCCAATACTGCTTTCACATTAGCAAATACTGAATGACATTCTGCTTCGATATCATATTTCAGAATATTGCCTTCTGCATCCAACTCTAAACCTGGAATGGAATTGTCGGCGGCGCTTCGACTACCGATGCCCGATAGAAAAAGTAAATTACCGACTTTACGGGCGTGAGGGTAAGCACCGAGGGGAGAAGCGGCGTTGTTTGTTTTAATAATATTGTTTGGCGTTTGGTGTTTGGTGTTTATTGTTTGGTGTTCGGTCGCTTCGCTCGTTTGAGGTTTAGTGTTCCTTGTTATTTGGTTTTTATTTTCTGAAGATCTTTCCATAAATTTTTGTCCCTTAAAATTTGACTTGTTTAAATAGCTCATAAATGCTGCTATTTTGTTTCCTATTTTATTTATTTTTTCAATTGTCATTTCAAATAAATCATTTGAAATGTAATTATAATCTCTACATCTAATTATTTGAGAATGCAACTCAGTTGCAGAGGCTTTTGCTATGCTTAAGAACTGTATAAATTCAAGTCTACTTCCTCGACCAAAACCTTCTGCAATATTATCCATTATTGAACCTGCAGACCTTAACATTTGATTCTTTAATGCAAAATCTTGCGACAAAGGCTTAAGATTTGAAATACTGAAAATGTCAGCGCTTAAAAGTCTTGATAATTGCCAAATTTCCAGATCTTCAAATTTCTTAATTGTTGCCATTTAGTTTTAATTTGATACGTTTTAAATATCCAATAAAATTAAATCTCACAAAACAATTAATTTCTTTTTATCACTGAAGAAAATTCAGTTTTGAAAAATAATTTAACGCCAAACAAATAACACGAAACACGAAACACCAAACGCCAAACGTCTTTTAATACTGCGTACATACATTCTTCGCTTCCGTAAAAAACTTCAACGCCTCCCATCCACCTTCTCTTCCAACACCACTATTTTTTATTCCACCGAAAGGTGTTCGTAAATCACGATGCAGCCAGCAATTGATCCATACAATACCACTTTCAACTTTTGCAGCAACATGATTGGCTTTCGAAATGTCCTGTGTCCATATCGTACATGCGAGACCGTAATCTGTGGCATTCGCTAATTGCAAGGCTTCTTCAATGGTTTCAAAAGGTTGTAAAGTTACTACCGGACCAAAAATTTCTTCTTGGTTGGTTCTGCAATTTGGCCCAAGTCCTTCTATGATAGTTGGTTCTATGAAATATCCATTCTCACATCTTCCTGCAACTTTCACAGCTTTACCGCCGCATAATATTTTGGCGCCTTCTTGTTTGGCTAATTCTATGCAACCCATTACTTTTTCAAAATGAGTTTTACTTACTACAGCACCTTGTTTGGATGTTTCCAACAAAGGATCGCCGACAGTTAATTTCTGAGCCCATGGAATAAAATCAGCTTTAAATTTTTCATACACAGATGACTCTATTAGAATCCTGCTGCTACATAAACAAATTTGTCCCTGATTGCCAAATGAAGATCGGATGGTATTGAACAACATTTTTCTCCAGTCGCAATCTGCAAAAATGATAGAAGGATTTTTACCACCCAATTCGAGAGATAATTTTTTAAACTTTGGTGCTGCAATCGACGCTATTTTCTCTCCGGCTCTTGTACTTCCGGTAAATGAAATTGCTTTGATGGAAGGATGTTTTACAATCGCTTCACCGCAATTAGGTCCATCTCCATGAAGTATGTTCAACACTCCATCTGGCAAACCTGCTAGTTTGGAAATCTTGGCCAGTAAATAAGCAGTAACTGGTGTTACTTCAGAAGGCTTTGCTATCACACAGTTTCCTGCGGCAAGAGCCGGTGCAATTTTCCAGGTAAAAAGATACAATGGAAGATTCCATGGAGAAATACATCCAACTACACCTATGGGTTGACGTAAGGTGATGTTGAAAGCATTGTTTTCCATAGCATGACTTTCAGAAGAAAAGTTCATGATGGCTGTTGCAAAAAATCTGAAATTAGAAGAAGCTCTTGGAATATCCACCTCTTTACTCAACCATAAAGGTTTGCCGTTATCATTGGTTTCGGCCAAAGCCAATGCATCGTGATTTTCATCTATTAAATCAGCAATGCGGTTGAGGATTTTGAATCTTAATTCAGTGGAAGTAGCCGACCATTCTGTAAATGCTTTTTTTGCAGCGATAACTGCTTTTTCAACGTCTTCACTATTACTATTTGGAATTTGACCATAAACCTCGCCTAATGCGGGATTGATATTGTCGAGATAAGTTTTGTTGGTTGGCTTTACAAATTCGCCTCCGATAAAATTTTCTAGCTGTTGCGGTATCTCCAATTGCATGTGATAAAGGTAAATAAATTTCGGTCTGCGAAGCAGTCTTTTTTATTCAATTATGAGGAAAATAGATGGCTTTTTTAGTAAAAAAAATTACCTTTCGGCCCTAAATTAATTGTTATGGCAATTGCAGCTCCTTTTAACCTTAAAAAATGGATTGATGAACACCGTGATTTACTAAAACCACCAGTGGGTAATCAATGTGTTTACAAAGACGCAGAAAATTTTATTGTAATGGTAGTTGGCGGGCCTAACTCCCGTAAAGATTATCATTATAATGAAAGTGAAGAATTGTATTATCAGGTAGAAGGAGATATTATTGTAAAAATTATTGATAACGGCGTGCCAAGAGACATTCATATCAATGAAGGAGATATGTTTTTATTGCCACCTAAAACCCCACACTCTCCGCAAAGAGGCCAGAATACGGTTGGGTTGGTGATAGAAAAAGTAAGAGAAACTGAAGATGATGGATTCCTGTGGTATTGTGAAAATTGTGGTGAAAAATTGTACGAAGAATATTTGCATGTTTCTGATATTGTAAAACAATTGCCTCCGGTAATGGAAGGATTTTATTCGGATGAGCATAGACGTACTTGTGGTAAATGTGGGTCGGTGATGGCGCCGCCAGTAAGGAAAGGCTAATAGGTTTGGTGTTTGGCGTTGTTTTGTTAACTGTTGAATTTCAAACATAAGCTAACAAATCCAAACGCCAAACGAGCGAAGCGACCAAACCCCAAACCCCAAACCCCAAACACGCGAAGCGCAAACCCCAAATTTGTTTTTCATGAAAATCGACATCCACACTCACATCATGCCCTCTTCAATGCCCAACTGGGTGAAGAAATTCGGTTATGGTGATTTTATTCATCTCGAACATCGTAATTGCAAGGCTTGTATGATGAAAGGGGATAAGCTGTTCAGAGAAGTTGAAGAAAATTGCTTTGATACAAAATTGCGTTTGAAGGAAATGAAAGACACTAACGTTGATGTACAAGTGTTATCAACTATTCCAGTGTTGTTTAATTATTGGGCAAAGCCTGAAGATGGCTTGGAGACTTCCCGTTTTTTCAATGATCATATAGCTGATTCAGTTGTAAAAAATCCTAAAAATTTTATTGGTATTGGAACTGTTCCTTTGCAGGATATAGATTTAGCGATTAAAGAAATGGAACGTTGTGTTCAAGAATTAAAAATGCCAGGCTTGGAAATTGGCAGTAATATCAATGGCAAGAATTTAGGCGATGATATGTTTTTTCCTTTTTATAAAAGAGCCGAAGAACTAGGATGCGCTTTATTTGTTCATCCATGGGAAATGATGGGAGAGCAGCAGATGCAAAAATATTGGCTGCCTTGGTTGGTAGGTATGCCCGCTGAAACATCACGCGCGATTTGTTCATTGATATTCTCTGGCGTTTTTGAAAAATTTCCTAAACTGAGAATTGCATTTGCACATGGTGGTGGTTCTTTCCCATTAACTATTGGAAGAATTGAACATGGATTTAATGTACGTCCTGATTTAGTCGCCATTGATAATCCCATCAACCCTCGAAATTACATTGGAAAATTTTGGATTGATAGTTTGGTTCACGATGAAAAAGCCATGAAGTATATAATGGATGTAATGGGAGAAGATTTTATTTGTTTGGGCAGCGATTATCCGTTTCCGCTAGGTGAACATCGACCCGGTGAGCTTCTTGAGAAAATGAAAATGAAAAAAGAAGTCAGAGAAAAAATGTTGTTTAAAAATGCTTTGGATTGGCTGGATTTGGAGCCGGAGTAATAGAATGTAAAATGTAAAATATCCAATGTAAAATGTAAAACAATTAACATCAAACCCCAAACAATAAACCCCAAACACGCGTTAGCGTCCCGCATTCTTCACCGCAATCCCTCTCACCGCATTACCTGCAAATTCACGGAAAGCTTTTTTAGAAATCTCATCATCACTTACCATAATCGGGATACCTAAATCACCGCCTTCGCGAATACTTTGTACCAAAGGGATTTGTCCGAGGAATGGAATATCCAATTCTTCAGCCAGATTTTTACCGCCATTTTTACCAAAGATGTAATATTTGTTTTCTGGCAATTCTGCAGGAGTGAAATAACTCATATTTTCTGCCATACCTATTACTGGAACTTTCAACTGAGCTTGTCCAAACATGGCGATTCCTTTTTTAGCATCAGCTAATGCAACTAATTGTGGAGTAGTGACTACAATAACACCTGTTACTGGAACTGTCTGTATCATCGTTAAATGAATATCTCCAGTTCCTGGTGGCATGTCAATAATTAAATAATCCAGTTCACCCCAATCTACATCCGTTACAAACTGGCGAATAGCGCTACTCACCATCGGACCTCTCCAAACAACGGCTTGTTTTTCATCAATCAACAAACCAATGCTCATGACTTTAATACCGAATTTTTCAATCGGAACAATCAATCCTTTGCCACCATTTTCTTTCATTAATGGTCTTTCGCCTCTAATGCCAAACATAATATGCTGGCTTGGGCCGTAAATATCGGCATCCATCAAACCTACTTTTGCGCCACTTTCAGCAATGGCCAAAGCCAGATTAGCAGAAACCGTACTTTTTCCCACACCGCCTTTACCGCTGACTACTGCAATGATATTTTTTACACCACCTAAAATAGTTTTAGGATCCATTCTGTTGGTGCTGGTATTACTGGTGAAATTTACTGTTACATTGGCTTCTTTGTTGACCAACAATTTAATCGCATTGATACAAGCGTTCATGATCATGTCCTTCATCGGACAAGCAGGTGTTGTCAAAACCACAGTAAATGAAACATCATTCCCATTGATTTCAACATCTTTCACCATATTCAAAGTCACCAGGTCTTTTCCCAAATCAGGTTCCTGAACATTGCTGAGCGCCTGCATGATAGCTTCGTTAGTCATCGCGGATTTTTTTGTTAAAAAGTAAAATGAGCCGCAAAAATAACCAATGAACCACTTATTTTGTTTATCAATTACAGAAAATAACTGCTTGTTGGTATCTTTGGAACAATAATTTCTAAAAACAACAACCCTTTTGTTGATGAAAAAATTTATCTGGCTATTTATTATTGTCGCTTTTCTATCTCCATTTGCAGTTAAAGCTCAATTTGAAACCTTTAAAGATTCTGTAGTACAAATGTTTGGTGTGGTCATGTCTGCTGATAGTTTAAGAGGATTGCCTGCTGTAAGTATAATGGTTAAAGGACAAAACAGGGGAACTATTTCCAATGATGAAGGTGTTTTTAGCATTGTTGTTTTAAAAGGAGATAAAGTTGAATTTACAAGTATCGGCTTTAAACCCAAATTGGTGGAAATTCCTTTGGATTTGAAAGGAAACCAATTCAGTATGATCCAACTGATGGTGACGGATACAGTTTATTTACCGGCTACGATCATCAAACAAAGACCAACCCGCGAACAATTTGAAAGAGATTTTGTGAATACTAAAGTGCCTGATGATGAAATTGAAGTTGCTAGAAATAACAATAGCTACGCAAAAAGAAGATTGTTGATGTCTACCTTGCCATCTGATGGAAGAGAAGCTTCCGCACAATACATGCAACAACAATCAAGGAAATTATATTATTCAGGGCAAATAGCACCACAAAATATTTTTAATCCTTTCGCGTGGAATGAGTTTATTAAAGCATGGAAGCGGGGGGATTATAAGAAGAAAAGCTAATGCCAATTTGATAATTTGATGATGAGATGATTTGGCAATTTGATGATGAAATAATTTGATGATTTCAAACGAATAACAACAAACACCAAACGCCAAACAAGTTCCCCCTTTGGGGGAATTTAAGGGGGCTACAAACATTTAACTATGCGAATCTTCCTAAACGGCTTCATGGGTTCCGGAAAATCTTATTGGGGAAAGCTTTGGGCTGTCGAAACCGGTATGAGTTATTTTGATTTGGATGACATCATCGAAAAGCAAGAAGGTATGACTGTAGAGGCGATATTTAATAAAAAAGGGGAGAATTATTTCAGAGAAAAAGAATCAGTTTTGCTTCGTACGATGACTGCACAAGATGAATGTATCATTTCTTGCGGCGGCGGAACACCATGTTTTGATGGTAATATGCAATGGATGAATGAAAATGGAACCACCGTTTATTTGCAGGCCAATCCAGCAAAACTTATTGAAAATATTTTACTTGAAATCGACAAAAGACCTTTGTTGAAAAAAATAAATAAAGGAGAAATGCTATTCTTCGTAGAACAGAAATTGAAAGAAAGAGATCCATTTTATACGCAAGCTAAAATGTGTTTGTCGGTTAAAGATTTAGATGCAACAAGCATTCACGATATCATCCAAAAAACCAAATAAAGTAAATTTCAATATGCATAAAGGTTTTCTCAAAACAGCTTTTTTATTTGCTGCTACTGCTGTGATGTTGGGTGCATTTGGCGCACATGGTTTAAAAAAAATAATTAGTGAATCTTCATTACAAATATTTGAAACCGGAGTAAGATATCAAATGTATCACGCTTTTGGGTTGATGATAGCGGCTATTATTTTTGGTACTTCAATTCAAAAAAGAATAGTCTTAGCAGGCAGGTTGTTTATAACAGGTATTTTTATTTTCAGCGGTTCATTGTATTTTTTGGCATTAACAGGAGATAAGTTTCGTTTTGTGGGAGCCATAACTCCAATTGGAGGCAGTTGTTTTATAGTAGGCTGGATTCTCCTTTTCGCAGCTACTGTTGATAAAAAAATATCTTTATAAAATCTTTATTCAATCCCTATTGCAATTGGGTAATTAATATCTTTGCAAACAATGGCAAAAAAAGGAAAATCTAAATCCGCCTCTGGCGAAGACCTCAAAGAAGAAAAAATCGAAAGGATAAGTTTGAAACAACTAATCCAAGACGAACGTACCCACAAAATTATCGGAAGCATTTTCTTGCTTTTCGGTTTGTTGCTTTTCGTAGCTTTCACTTCTTATTTGTTTACCTGGGATGAAGACCAAAGCAAGGTTATCTCTGAGGGAAGTAAATTATTCTGGGGAACCGAAACTGTGGTTAATAATATGATGGGAACTTTCGGTGCCTATATCTCTCATTTTTTCATTTACAAAGGTTTTGGGATTGCTTCATATCTTTTTTGCACTTTCTTATTTGTGATAGGCGTTAATATGTTTTTCAGCAAAAGAGTTTTTTCAATTTTCAGAAATTTAAAATATCTCATTGTCGGCTTGCCATTGATTAGCGTTACGGCTGCTGCTATTTTCGGAAATAACGCTTTCCCTTGGGGTGGCGCTGTTGGAGATATGTGCAAAGATTGGATGAATATGACAATCGGTAAAGCTGGCACATTTGGGATAATAACCATTTCATTTTTGGGTTATGTAATCTGGAGGTTCAATCCGGCATTTGATAAATTGTTTTCAAAAGAAAAAGACGTGGCGTTTGCACAAGCAGATACAGATATTACAGAAGAGATTGACAATAAAAAGACCAAGCCGGTAGTTAAAAAAGAGAAGAAAGAAGAAGAAGCAAAGTTATTTGTTGAAGAACAACAACAAGATGAAGAAGAACCTCAAGATGAACCCTTATTGGTCGAAGAGAAAAAAGAATTGCCGATAACTGTAATCCCTGAAACCAAGACCAAACAACCTGTTACAGACAATTCAGGTCTTGAGTTAGAAATCAAAACAGCAGAAAACAAGCCAGCTGAACCAGAAGAGAAAACACCTGAAAGCAATCCAACCAAATCTAATTACGATCCCATTCTTGATTTAAGAGATTATAAATTCCCTTCTCTTGATTTGCTTGAAAATCATGGCAGTGAAAAAATTGTACAAGATCCTCAGGAACTTGAAAATAACAAGATTCAGATTATCAACACGCTGAAGAATTATGATATTGAAATTCAGAAGATTTATGCAACGGTTGGTCCAACTGTAACCTTGTATGAAATTATTCCTGCTGCAGGTGTGCGTATTTCACGTATCAAAAATCTGGAAGATGATATTGCATTGAGTCTATCGGCCTTGGGTATACGCATTATCGCGCCTATCCCCGGAAAAGGAACCATCGGTATTGAGGTGCCAAATGCGAAGAAAACCATCGTTAGTATGAAGACCTTATTGTCTTCAGATAAGTTCACTAAAAACAATTATGCGTTGCCGATAGCGATTGGTAAAAGAATCGATAACGAGAATTTTATTGTGGATCTCGCCAACATGCCTCACTTACTGATGGCGGGCGCGACAGGACAAGGTAAATCAGTTGGATTGAATGCGATTCTGGTTTCTTTATTGTATAGCAAACATCCTTCTCAATTGAAGTTTGTTTTGGTAGATCCAAAGAAAGTGGAGTTGAGTATTTATAAAACGATTGAAAGACATTTTCTTGCCAAATTACCAGGCGAAGAAGATGCCATCATTACCGATACCAAAAAAGTTGTTCATACTTTGAATGCACTTTGTATTGAAATGGACAACCGCTACGATTTATTGAAAGAAGCCGGTTGCCGTAATATCAGAGAATACAATGAGAAATTTGCAGAAAGAAAATTAAGTCCTGAAAAAGGGCATCAATTTCTACCGTTCATTGTGTTGGTTGTGGATGAGTTTGCCGATTTGATTATGACTGCCGGTAAAGAAGTTGAAATTCCGATTACGAGATTGGCGCAATTGGCAAGGGCTGTAGGTCTGCATTTGATTATTGCCACACAACGTCCTTCTGTAAATATTATCACGGGTACCATTAAAGCAAATTTCCCTGCGCGTATAGCCTTTAAGGTGAGTAGTAAAATTGATAGTCGTACCATTTTGGATGCCGGCGGTGCAGATCAGTTGATTGGAAAAGGAGATATGCTGATTAGTTATGGTGGTGAGATTGTTCGTTTGCAATGTGCTTTTGTAGATACCCCTGAAGTCGATAAAATAGTTGATTTCATTGGCGACCAGCGTGGTTATCCTCAAGCTTTCATGTTGCCTGAATATATAGATGAAAAAGATAACGACGGAAAAGATTTCGATTTAAATGATAAAGATGCTTTGTTTGAAGATGCTGCCCGTTTGATTGTAAGCAGCCAAAGTGGAAGTACTTCTTTATTACAGCGTAGAATGAAATTAGGTTATAATCGTGCCGGCAGATTAATGGATCAATTAGAAGCTGCAGGTGTTGTAGGTCCAAGTCAGGGATCTAAAGTGAGAGATGTGTTGATTAGAACTGAAGCGGATTTGCAGGAGATGTTGAATGGGATGGGGTAGTAGCCTCTCCCCAGCCCTCTCCAAAGGAGAGGGAGTTCAATAATACACAATCATCTTCCCCCTTGGGGGAATTAAAGGGGGCTAAATTTTCATACTCATGTCAAAATTCCTCATAGTCGGTCTTGGTAACATTGGTGATGAGTATGCGAATACCCGTCACAATATCGGCTTTGATGTGGTATTTGCCTTTGTTCAAAAGCATGGTGGCAGTTTTAAGGTAGACAGGCTCGCTTATGTGGCTGAGGTGAAATTTAAAGGCAAACAGTTTGTTTGTATTTGTCCAACCACTTACATGAATCTTAGTGGACGTGCTTTCAAATATTGGCAGGAAAAAGAAAAAGTTCCTACTGAAAATACGCTTACCATTTTAGATGATCTTTCCCTTCCTATTGATAAACTTCGACTCAGAAAAAGCGGTACTCATGCCGGGCATAATGGTTTACGAGACATTCAAAATATTTTAGGATCCGATGAATACCCTAAGCTCAGGTTCGGTATCGGGAATATTTTTCCAAAAGGCATGCAGGTAGAATTTGTGCTTGGCAAGTGGAAAAATGATGAAATACCAACAGTAAAGTATAAAATAGAGAAGTCTGTTGAAATAATCGAAAGTTTTGCTACCATAGGCATAGACAGAGCGATGACCTTGTATAACAACCAAAGTTTCAGCCCCAACAATATTTAGTTATTAATTGCTATTTTAATTTCAATTTCATTATTTTCGTTGCTGAATAATCTTTAACCCCAGACAAAAGCGATTAATGAAGATAATTTGTATTGGACGGAACTATGCCGATCATGCCAAAGAATTAGGAAATGAAATTCCTGATGAGCCGGTAATATTTATGAAGCCTAAGAGTGCTTTGTTGCAACCGCATACTCCTTTTTATTATCCTGAGTTTACAAATGAATTGAACTATGAATGTGAGCTGGTTTTGCGTATAAGCAAGAACGGCAAATACATTCAAGAACGCCACGCTTCTAATTACTACAATGGGATTACTGTAGGTATTGATTTCACCGCCAGAGATATACAAGACGAATGCAAGAAAAAAGGATTGCCCTGGGAAAAAGCAAAAGCATTTGATAATTCTGCTGCAATCGGAAAATTCATAGATATCACTCCTGACATCAACAAGAAAAATATCAATTTTACTTTCTCAAAAAATGGAGAGATTGTTCAAACAGGCAATTCAGGACAAATGCTTTTCAGTTTCGATAAATTAATAGCTAACATTTCGAATTACTTTTCATTAAACATTGGAGACCTCATTTTCACAGGCACACCAGCTGGTGTTGGTGAATGTGTGGTAGGAGATGAGCTGGAGGCTTTTTATGAAGGTATGAGTATGTTGAAGGTGGAAGTGAAATAAAAGGTTCAATAAGTTTGGAATGTTCAATAAGTTCAAAAGGTTTCTTAAGTGACTAACCTTTTGAACATATTGAACCTTTGAAACCTTTTGAACAACTTACTCCTCATAAAACTCCATCAACGACCCAAAATAATTTTCCACCCAACCCGCAACAATATCTTCAAAATCCTCATCAGGAATATTAGTATGTCTTAATTCTGCGGAAGTTTTGCTTTTATCTTTATGCAAAATGATAGTTACAATTGAAGGAGTTTCCTGTTCTCCAAAATACCATTCCTGCACAATTTTCTTACCGGGTTCAAAGCTGATATTTTTGCCACAAATACTATCGCTCCAAAGTGAAAATTCAGTTCCTTCAACAGATTCCATAATCGCTGGTTCTCCCGTCCACAACTGAATCGTAGCTGCATTGGTAAGTGCGTTATATAAAATTTCAGGCTCGGTATTGATGATAAAGTATTTTTTAAAATCTTTCATTGCTCGATATTAATATTTAATTTTAAAAGGTCTTTTTTTAATTAACAAGTTTCCGAAAACTAAAATTGTAATTTTGGGAACAAAAATTTCTAACGATGCGCAAATTACATCTATTTGTTTGCTTTCTTTTTTTATTCATCACATCTATTGTTTCTGCTCAATACAAAGATTTCAGTTTGAACCAGAAAGGTGATACCATTAATGCTACAAATAATGCTGGTCAAAAAGTAGGCAAGTGGGTTATTGAAGTGGGAGAGTTACGTGGAGAACCAGGATCTGTTGAAGAAGGCGTATATAAAAAAGGAGAGAAGCATGGTTACTGGAGGAAATATTCAACAATGGGAGATTTGCTTTCTGTAGAAAATTATATCTATGGTGGCAAAGCAGGATTGCAACAATATTTTACTTTTTTAGGTGAGCTTGAACATGAAGAAAACTGGAAAGGATATAATCCAGATGCACCTTATGACACAATTGCTGTTTATGGAACAGGCAGTGGTGAAATCGTTGATTATAAAATTGTGAAAGCACAACCATATAGCGTAAAAGATGGCGAATGGAGATATTATGAAGCTGGCCGATTAATCCGAACAGAACAATGGAGTAATAACAACATCGTTAATCCCAATGCACCTAAAGTTGTGATTGGTAAAAAGCCTTACGTGAAACCTGAAAAAATAGATAAAACACCCACAATGTTAGATTGGGAGAAAAAGCACCGTGGGAAAAAGTATGTTGAAGGAGCAACGCATTTGTAATACTTCGAAAGTTTGGTGTTTGGTCGCTTCGCTTGTTTAGCGTTGATTGTTAAATGACTGAACAAGCAACACCAAACACCAAACGCCAAACGCCAAACGCCAAACAAACAAAAAACTACAACCCCTTCTGCATCGGATTCCTTCCACCAGAAGCTCCTCTCGGAGTATTAGACTTTGATTTGAATAACTGGAAATTACTAGGTTCTGTAACAACAGGCCAGGTATTGTTTTTCTCGTCGATATCAGCTGTTTCTCTATTTGGATCTAATTTAATGGAAACTACTTCTTTGTCTTTTAGGAATGACTTGATTACTTTGTTTTCATTTTTACGCCAAACATTTACACCGATTCTGTCAATTTCTTTTGATCCATCTTTATAAGTCCATTCGATGATAATTGGCATGACCAAACCTCCTTTATTACTCATCGTTAGTTCGTAAAATCTTTTCTCTCCGACGATCTTTGTTTTTTCTTCTGGCGTGTATACTTCAGTGGTAGTAGCAGGTGTGGTAATTACAAATGCAGTGGTATCAAGCTTTACCAAACCACGGTCGTATCTCCAATAAAAATCTCTTAAAGAAGTATCAGCATCTGTGGCAAAAACAATGCTCTTGTCTTCTCTGTTTCTGATTTTAGAAATGTCCTCATAACTATTTTGAATCGGTTTGGCTACAGGAACTGTAGTTGTTTTTTCTTCTGTGGTTCTGGCTTCCTGAATATCTGTGTTTACAATAGACCATTTAACCGTATCCAATGAAATGTCTACTGGATCTGTGTTATAAAACCATCCTCTCCAGAACCAATCTAAATCTTCTGCACTGGCATCTTCCATGGTACGGAAGAAGTCGGCAGGTGTTGGATGTTTGAAAGCCCAACGCTGACAATATTTTTTAAACGCAAAATCAAAATTCTTTCTGCCCATGATGGTTTCTCTCAAAATATTCAAACCCGTTGCAGGCTTTGAATAAGCGTTTGGTCCAAACTGAACAATGTTTTCACTATTCGTCATGATAGGCTCCAACTGGTCTTTTGGTAATTTCATGTAGTCAACAATTTTATAGGCCGGTCCACGTCCCACAGGAAATTTATTATCCCAAAGTTCTTCAGTAAGATATTCAACAAAAGTATTCAAACCTTCATCCATCCAGGTCCATTGTCTTTCATCACTGTTGATAATCATCGGAAAGAAATTGTGTCCTACTTCATGAATAACAACACCCAACATGCCATTTTTAATGCCTTCAGAATAAGTGCCATCTTTTTCGCATCTTCCATAATTAAAACAAATCATCGGGTATTCCATGCCGTTAGCGGCTTCGATACTCTGTGCTACCGGGTAAGGGTAAGGTATGGTGAAATGAGAATATGTCTTGATAGTGTGTGCAATTACTTTAGAACTGAACTTGCGGTATAAAGGATACGCTTCTTTTCCATAAGCACTCATGCACATTACTTTCTTACCTTCAACTACAACAGGCAATGCATCCCAGACAAATTTTCTGCTGCTGCCCCAAGCGAAGTCACGTACACTGTCTGCTTTGAACATCCATGTTTTTTTCTCAGTGCTTTTGTTTTTTTCTCTTGCCATGGCTTCTGCAAGTGTAACGATTTCTGTTACGTCTTTTGCAGTTTGAGCAGTTTGCCATCTTTTAAATTGAGCTGCAGATAATACTTGCTGGTAGTTTTGACCTTGTCCTGTTGCCATGATCACATGATCTGCAGGTACGGTCATGCTTACCTGAAAATTACCAAATATCAAAGCAAACTCACCAGTTCCTACAAATTGATGATTTTGCCATCCTTGAAAATCAGAATAAACACATAATCTTGGGTACCATTGTGTCATGGTGAAAATATCGTTGCCATCTTCAGGGAAATTTTCATAACCACCACGGCCACCATATTTCATTCTGTCGGCTATAAAATAATTCCATTCTATTTTGAAAATGAATTTTTCGCCAGATTTGAGTTTCTTGGGCATGTCCACTCTCATCATGGTTTTATTGATATTATAACTGAGCGGTTTTCCCATAGCGTCAGTTACACTCACAATATTATCGCCAAATTCTTTATCTTTTTTTCCCTGTAATCTTGAGATATCTTGTTCATTGATAGAAGAAGGCATGGTATTGCTGCTTTCATATCCCGAATTATTGGTTGTGCTTTGCTGGTTTTCATCCAATTGCAACCAAAGATAATCTAGCGCATCAGGAGAGTTGTTGTAGAAAGTAAGTGTTTCCTTACCTGATAATTTTCTGTTGGATTCATCAAGCTCACAAACGATATTGTAATCACATCTTTCTTGCCAGTATTTAGGGCCGGGTGCACCACTTGCTGTTCTGTATTCATTAGGTGTTGGCAAAATGGTACCTAACTGTTCAAATCGATTTCCGTGATTGCTACCCGGGTTGTTTCTGATATCCTGAGCAAATAAATTAATCACAGAAAAGCAAATGAAAAGTGAGAATAATATACGTTTTATCATAACTGAAATTTAAGGTTGTAAAAGTATTGAATTTTAGTCGCTTTAAAATGGCAATCTTGTTAAAGCAAAATAAACTCCACCTGCACATGAAATACCCGATAATAACCAAACCCACCATTTTCTGGAAAACCCAAGCTGGTGAACAACAATCTGTGATAATAAAAGAATAATGAATACAACTACTATTTGTCCAACTTCTATTCCAATATTGAAACTAAGTAAAGGGATGGCGATTTGTTGCGATTCGGCTAGACTCATTTTTATAGTACCTGCAAATCCCATTCCATGAACCAAACCAAAAATCAGTGTAATCAAATACTTGAATCCTTGTTGTTTGATATCAAAATCTTTTCTGAAAAAATTTAATGTCGCGGTAATAACAATTGTTATGGGAATCAAAAATTCGACCCACGAAGATTTGAAATGAATGGTGTCGTAAATGCTCAAAGCCAGCGTTAGCGAATGTCCGATTGTAAATGCGGTGATTAAGATGATGACCTGTTTTCTGTTTTCAAAAAGATAAACAGCGGTAAGTGCCAATAAAAACAACAGATGGTCCATTGCATCCCAACTAATAATATGCGACCAACCCCATTGAAAATAAAAACTAAAATCTTCCATCGTAATTGAAATTCTTGAAAGCTAAATCATAGATTTGGATTCAAATTACAAAATCAATTGAAAACTATTTCATTCATTAAAAATAAACAGCAGTCTTTCAGAAAATTAATGTTGCTGATTGTTATAATTTTCAGTTTCTCTGGTGCTTCACTTCATCCCATCTATGTTAGCGTTACAGAAATAGAACACAATGCCAAAGACAAAACACTTGAAATCAGTTGCAAGATTTTTACCGGTGATTTAGAAGCGGTGTTAAGAAAAAACAACAAAATAAAAATTGATCTTCTCGCGCCTACAGATAAAAAAGCAATGGAAGTTTTGGTAAGCAATTACATTCAACAACATCTGAAAATAACTGTCAATGAAAAACCGGTTCTACTTTCATTTGTCGGATACGAACAAAACGAAGAAACCATTCAAAGTTATTTTCAGGTTGAACAGGTGAAGTCGATAAAATCAATGGAAGTTCAGGATAATATTTTGTACGAATACAAATCAGAGCAAATCAGCATCATTCACGTGATTGTTGATGGGAAGAGAAAGAGTACGAAATTGAATAATCCGGAGGAGAGATTTAAACCGGTTTAAAAAGCTAAATAGGTGCTGTTAAATGTAAAATGTAAAATATCCAATGTAAAATGTAAAAGTTAAAGACACAAACACCAAACGCCAAACACCAAACAATAAACCACAAACCACAAACACCAAACGCCAAACAACCTAACTTTCATCCATCTCTTCCTTCAATTCCTCCGAAATAGTAACTAATATCTTATCGATTCTTTGTCCATCCATATCGATGATTTCAAACTTAAAATCTTTCCAAGAAAATTTCTCTCCGGTAACAGGAATATGTTCGAGCTCATGTAATACAAAACCAGCGAGTGTATCAAATTCATGTTCACCCTCATTCATCCAATCGGCTCTTTCAAAATAACTGAGGAAGTCGTAGAATTGTATCAAAGCATCTACAAGAAAGCTTCCATCCTCTCTTTTGACAATTTCATATTCATCCTGGCCAGTTTGCGGCACATCGCCTACAATGGCTTCCATGATATCATTGAGCGTTATCATGCCTTCAACAGTACCATATTCATCTACAATAAAAGAAGCATGAATTTTTGAAGTCTTTATTTTTTCTAAAAGCTGATATGCAGAATTGTTTTCCGGAACATAAAGCGCGGGCTTTAACAAGGTTTGCAGTTTTGTAGTAGGTGCCGCTTTTACAAGATCCTTTACATAAACCAATCCTTTGATTTCATCGATAGCGCCATCACAAAGAGGGTAGGTACTGAAAATGATTTCATCCAATTTAGATTTGGCAATTTCCACGGTATCATTGATGTCCAACCAAACAATTTCAGTACGGTGAGTCATCAAAGAAGTGATATTTCTATCACCAAGATGAAATACCCTTTCAATAATTTCTTTTTCATCTTCTTCGATTGAGCCATGCTCGCTACCTTCTGTAATCATGGCTTTAATTTCTTCTTCTGTAATTCCGGAATCGGAAGGTTTTTTGATATTGAAAATCTTGAAAATCAAATTTGAAACACCTGATAACAACCAAACCAATGGAGTTAATATGTGTGAAACAAAATGCATGACACCAGCTGTACTCCTTGCAATTTTTTCGGCTTTAAGCATGGCCAGTTTTTTGGGAATCAACTCGCCGAATATTACAGAAAGAAAAGTAACAATAATAACTACAATTGTAGTGGCAATAGTTCCTGCATATGTTTTGATCGGTTCGAATTGTTCGATATATGGTTTTAATTCAGCGCCAAATTTTTCTCCTGAGTACACACCCGTAAGAATCGCGATAAGCGTCATGCCGATTTGTGCTGTGCTTAAAAATTTTTCGGGATGGTCAATGAGATGCAAAGCTTTTTTTGCTTTTTCATCACCTTTGTTGGCGAGTGATTCAATTCTTGAACGTCTGGCGCTGATCAAAGCAATTTCACTTACAACAATAAGCGCATTTACGAAAATCAGTAAAATCAATATGAGTATTTCCATGTTTTTGTATAAATAAAAATCAATTTATGATTTTAGATACCTTGCAAATATAAGGGATGGATTTTTGCTATGAATTAGACTTTTATTTTATTTTAAGCAAAACAAACTTTGACAATTGCGTTTCTCTCGTTTTGGGATTAAGGAAATTTAGTG
>CALCNY010000079.1 GCA_937897585.1 uncultured Chitinophagaceae bacterium
CCAATATATTAATAAATTATTGAATTCTACCGTATGATCTTTTAATTTTTGCCACAAAACCAGTTGCCCAATATTTGTTTTTTCTCCTTCCGAATTCTTTGAGAAGTCTAAACAGTATTTCAATTTAAATGAATTATTCCATCCTGAAGCACTGTCTGATTGAGTTACAAATATGACACCTTTTCGAATATCGTTTTTTTGAATAATCGCTCCAGTTTTTAGATTAATTAAAAGTGAATCAGCAACAGGCTTATTCATTTTAAAAATAAAAGGACATTTTGGCTTCCTACTAATGTCGTAAATAAAATTAAGAACTCCGGAAACAACAATTCCTATACCTGCTTGTTTGGCTAAATTATTTTTATTGAATTTTATGATTCCTAAGCCTAATAGTAAATTGATAATTAATTTTTTATTAGGCGCTTCATTTTTATATTTTGTAAAGTTTATAAATGATGCTAAAAATCCTGTAAGTGTAATTACAGTAATTGACTCAATGTTAAAAACATTTTTTTTAGGTGAAATTTCATTCATAGTTATTTTTTATTTTCTAAATTAATAACTACGACAAGTACAAAAAAATGAAAGCACAAAAATGGACTAAATGGTACTTTTTGGACCAAAAATGAGCCAATAGAAACAATCAAATAGAAATAAAATCAGTGAGAAATAATTTTTAATTATTTGTTTGAGTCATGCTCATACAAATAAATTAATCATTCAACCGACTCTCAATGTCCATTTGCTGGTGGAGAATTCTCATAATTTCAAGCTGATTTTTCTTCTTGTTAATTCTGTAGAAAATAAAATGTGACTTTACTTTTGAACGAAAATATCCTTCTCTTATGTGTCCGCATTCCTTTCCAGATGTTGGATTGGTTGCAAGAAATTCTATTTCGTTAATAATGAGGTTGTAATATCTATCTGCTTGCTGAATAGACCAAGTTTCAAAAGTATAAAGCCAGATGTTTTCAAGGTCTTTTGTGGCTTCCTTACTGATCTTATAAGCAATCACTTTGCTTTATGTTTTTGATGAAGATTTTTCAAAAAAGAATCACGTTCGAAATTCTCCACAAATCCGGAATTCTCGCCTTTTTCCAATTCTTTGATAAGTTCGGTCTTTTTCGCTTCCTCAAATTCAAACAATCTTAATGCCGCTCTTACAACTTCACTAACAGATGAAAACTTTCCAGTCTCAATTTGCTTATTAATAAAGTTGTCGTAGTATTCGCTTAACAGTATGGATGTGTTCTTTGACATGTCAAATCAATTTTTACTAAAATACCATTTATTGGTATAATCCCCAAATTTTTGATGAAACTCATGCAAGAAAATTCATGTAACTCCGAACCCCAAATGCCAAACAACTCCCCCGTTGGGGGATTTAGGGGGCTGCTTGCTATCTCAACCTATCACTATCCGCAATAATCTTATTGTCTTTTCTGATTCCCGCAATCGCCAAAAGGATGAAGATGATAATGAGCAAATGAATGCATGCACCAATTGCCAGTGTTCCTTCTTTAAAAGTTTTAGTGAGGAAGTAGTAAAAAATCAATAAGCTTATTTCAATAAAAAAAGCAGCTATACAAAATTTGATTTGTTGCTTTCTGTTTTTGTATAAAAATATGCTGATAAGACACATCACACCAACGGCAGTTGTCAGAATGGGATTGTCCATTCCTTTAATTTGACTGAAAGCGCCGACACCATTTGATGTAGTTCCTTCAGCAATTAGGTTACCTGCATAAAAAGTAATTTTCAGACTTACAAATGAACAGGCTGCTGCTAATAAAAGCCAGATGGTTTGGATGCGTTGAAGCATAAAAATTGTTTAAAAGGTTTAATAAGTTCAATTTGTTCAAGAGGTTTTTTACTGAAGAGGTTTTTGGTTTCATCAAACGTGTTGAACCTTTTGAACCTCCCAAACCTTTTGAACATTTCTACCCAAGCTCTGGGTAAAGCGAAAACTGCTCCATAAACTTCCCCACCTCTTCTTTCACTGCAGCAATTGTTGCTTCGTTATCGATATCCATCAATATGCGGTCGATGAAGTCAACCACGGTCTGCATGTCTTTTTCTTTCATGCCTCTGGTGGTAATCGCGGGAACGCCTACACGAATACCGCTCGTTACAAACGGACTCTTATCATCAAAAGGAACCGCGTTTTTATTCAAAGTGATATGCGCTCTGTCTAAAGTTTCCTGAGCTTTCTTTCCTGTGATGTTTTTATTCCGAAGGTCGATCAACATCAAATGGTTGTCGGTGCCGCCGCTGATGATATGATAATCTTTAGCTACTAATGCTGCAGCCATTGCTTGAGCATTTTTCTGAACTTGTTTGGCATATGCTTTAAACTCATCAGAAAGCAATTCGCCAAATGCTACTGCTTTAGCGGCAATCACATGTTCTAATGGTCCGCCTTGTGTACCAGGGAAAACAGCCATGTCGAGCAAATTGCTCATCATTCTAACATTGCCTTTTAAGTCTTTAAGGCCGAAAGGATTTTCAAAATCTTTTTTCATCAAAATGATACCACCTCTTGGTCCACGTAAAGTTTTATGAGTAGTGCTGGTCACAAAATGACAATGTTCAAATGGAGATGATAATAATCCTGCGGCAATCAAACCTGCAGGATGTGCCATGTCACACAATACAAACGCACCAACTTCGTCTGCTACTTTTCTGATTCTGGCGTAATCGATATCTCTGCTATAAGCTGACGCGCCACAGATGATTAATTTCGGTTTCTCAGTTCTTGCTTTTTCTTCCAGCATTTCGTAATCAATCAAGCCGCTTTCTTTTTTTACACCATAGAAATGTGCTTTATAAGTTTTACCTGAGAAATTTACAGGTGAGCCGTGCGTTAAGTGTCCGCCCATGCTTAAATCCAATCCTAAAATCGTGTCGCCAGGATTTAGGATGGCCAGCATTAAAGCAGCATTTGCCTGAGCGCCACTATGTGGTTGTACGTTAGCATATTCACAATTGAAAACTTGTTTGATTCTGTCTATGGCCAACTGTTCTACCTGATCTACGATTTCACATCCGCCATAATATCTTCTGCCCGGATATCCTTCAGCGTATTTATTGGTTAATGGAGAACCCATGGCTTGCATCACTTCCATGCTGGTGAAATTTTCACTGGCAATTAATTCAATACCATAACGTTGTCTGTGTAGTTCTTGCCCGATTAAATCAAAAATCGCTTTATCCTTGTACATATGTAATTTTTTATGGCGCAAAGATACAGCCGCAAGGTTAATCTGAAATGAAGAATTAATAGTTTTGAATGATTTCTAAACAATTGGGCTATCATGTTCATTTTACTCAAAAAGTCCTAATTTCACTCCCCGAAACAAGAAATCTGATGAAGGCGATCATTCCAGTAGCTGGTGCAGGCACTAAGTTACGTCCACATACATACACTCAACCTAAAGCGCTCATACCGCTTGCAGGCAGAACCATACTCAATATCATTGTTGATCAATTGAAAGAAGCCGGAATTACCGAGTTTATTTTCATTATTGGTTACTTGGGAGAAAAAATTCAGGATTATGTATATGCCAATTATCCTGATTTGACTTGCCATTTCGTAACACAGAATGATCGTCATGGTACAGGCCATGCGGTTGAATTGACTCGTGAATTAGTTGGCAATGATGATGTGTTTATCGTTTTGGGCGATACCATTGCTGAATATGATATCAAAGAAGTGATGGATTCTCCTTACTCAATGCTAGGTATAAAAAAAGTGGATGATCCGAGGAATTTTGGTGTAGCAGAAATTGAAGAAGATGGATTTATCAGCCGCGTGGTAGAAAAGCCAGTGATTCCAAAAAGCAATATGGCTTTGGTGGGCATTTATAAAATAAAAGAATCTCATCTTTTATATGGCTGTCTTGAAACCATTATCAGCACTAAAGAAGATTTAGATGATTTTAATTTGACCGATGCTTTGGAATGTATGATTCAACAAGGCGCCAAGTTCAAGTCTTTCAAAGTTTCCAATTGGTTTGATTGTGGTAAAAAAGAAACTTTGTTGGAATCTAATGCGATTTTATTGAAAAAATTTGGTGGCAATGTTAACGAACACAATCCTTATCAAAATACCATCATCATTCCTCCTGTAAGTATCGGCGAGGGATGTGTGATAAAAAATTCTGTTATTGGTCCTAATGTCGCTATCGGCGAACATACCAGCATCAATCATGGCATCATCAAAGATTCTATCATCGGTGCCTATTCGAATCTTTATGAAATTGTACTCAATAATTCACTAATTGGTAACGACGCTGAAGTAAGAGGTGTGAGTCGAAATTTGAATATTGGCGATAATACAGCGATTGATTTGGGAGGGAGTAGGAGTTGAGCCCCCTAAATCCCCCAAAGGGGGAGTTTGTGGTTTATTGAATTTTGTTTGGTGTTTAAAAGGTTCAATATGTTCAAAAGGTTCAATCAACCTATGAAACTTTTTGAACCTCTGAAACCAGAACCGACCAAACCTACACAACAAATTGAACGTCTTGAACCTTTTAAACTTTTAATTAACCCCATGTTCTCCAACTCCATCATCAAACTCTTCAACATCGAAAAACCCATCATCCAAGGTGGGATGATATGGGCGAGTGGATGGCGTTTAGCCAGTGCCGTGAGTAATGCAGGTGGTTTGGGTTTGATAGGAAGTGGCAGTATGTATCCTGAAGTATTGAAAGAGCATATCCAAAAATGTAAAGCGGCTACCGATAAGCCTTTCGGTGTCAATATTCCATTACTTTATCCTGACATAGATAAGCATGTTCAAACCATAATCGATGAAAAAGTGCCCATTGTTTTTTCATCTGCTGGCAATCCCAAAACATATACCTCAATTTTAAAACAACATGGCATCAAAGTGGTTCATGTAGTTAGCAGCAGCAAATTTGCTTTGAAAGCCCAAGATGCCGGATGCGATGCCGTTGTTGCCGAAGGCTTTGAAGCCGGTGGTCATAATGGAAGAGAAGAAACAACTACGATGGTGCTGATTCCGGCAGTTTGTAATGCAGTTACCATTCCGGTGATTGCTGCTGGTGGTATTGCAACTGGAAAACAAATGTTGGCAGCGATGGTGTTGGGTGCATCAGGTGTACAAATGGGCAGCCGTTTTATTGCGAGTGAAGAAGCTTCAAGTCATATTGATTTTAAAAATACAGTTATAAAAACTGGCGAAGGCGACACCCAACTTTCATTAAAAAAGCTGACACCAGTAAGACTCATTAAAAATAAATTCTTCAACGAAGTACAAGAAGCCGAACTCAGAGGCGCATCTAGCGAAGAACTTCAACAGCTATTAGGCAGAGGCCGCGCCAAAAAAGGAATGTTTGAAGGTGATTTGGATGCCGGTGAGTTGGAAATCGGGCAAGTTAGTGCTTTACTTAAATCCATTCAGCCTGCTTCTGCAATTATTGATGAAGTTTGGACCGAGTTTCAGCAGCTGCTGCAGCATCCTCTGAAATAAAATATTATATTTGGGCAATTAATTTAGCACAAATCAACCCCAATAAGCATGCAGCGTCATCTCAGCAGCCTTCTATTTTCATTTATTTTCGTTCTGTTTTTTGGAATTTCTGAGTCTCAGGTTTATGCCCAGCCTCCGGTAAATCAGCAAATGCTGAAAGATAAATTACCTGCTCAAATTGACCCTAACTTGCTAAGTCCTGCTCAATTGTCAAATCTTTTAGGTGAAAATAATAAATCCAATACACAGCAGGGTTCTGATAAAAATGCGGTTATCAACTTAAAAAAAGACAAAGAATCTGCTGATTCCTTTATCAAAAAAGATACAAAGCCTGAAATCAATCCGCTTGAACAAACATTCGGTTTTGATGTGTTTGTAAATAGCATCGTGACTGACATTTCTGAATTATCAACACCACCACTGGATTATCCAATTGGAGTTGGAGATCATGTTATCATTTCACTTTGGGGCGGTGCCGAATTACAGGAAGATTATGTGGTAAGTAAAGATGGTGCGATATTTCCTCAAAACATCGGAAAGATAAATGTGCAAGGCATGAGCTTTGAAAACATGAAAGCTGCGGTAGTTTCAAAATTTAGAAGGGTAGTACCTGCAGGAACGAACATTTCAGTTTCATTGGGACAGCCCAGAACCATCAATGTGAATGTGGTGGGAAATGTCAATAAGCCTGGTCCTGTTACTGTTTCCGCATTTTCAAATGCATTTAATGTGATTGCCAAAGCTGGCGGTATCACTGAATATGGCAATCTCAGATCCATTCAAATTAAAAGAGCCGGAAAGTTAATTGACGAATTAGATGTGTATCAATATTTAACGACAGGTGATTTTGGCAAACATATTTATTTACAAAACAATGATTTTGTAATTGTCTCTTTTGTTGAAAATAAAATACAAGCTATTGGTCAGTTTAAAAGACCAATGTATTATCAATTGAAAAAAGGAGAAGGCATCAAAGCGTTATTGAATTATGCAGGTGGATTAAAACCAGACGCTTTCGCCACAACAATAAAAGTTGAAAGGATTGAAAACGACAAACAGGTTCAGCGTGATATCAGCCTTGAAACTTTGAAGAAAAACAATACTGTTGATTTTGCTTTGCAAGATGGCGATGTGGTGAAAGCTGAAAATATCAGAAAGGGAATTGTGAATCGTATCGAATTGCAAGGCGAGGTAAATTATCCCGGAACTTTTGAAATTGCGAACGGAGAAAAATTGTTTGACGTGATTCGCAAAGCCGGTGGAATAACAAGCAACACTTATTTGCAAAAAGCTTATGTTTTCAGAGGCGCAGGTGATGTCAATAATTTTGCTACTGAAAGAATAGAATTGGATTTGAAAGGATTTGAAGCCAACAATGAAAGCGATTCATTCAACATTGAATTGAAAGCGAATGATGTGGTACAATTCTTTGCAAAAAGCGATTTCAGTCAGCAGCAATATGTAGAGATTTTTGGTGAGGTGAGAAAACCAGGGAAAGTGATTAAATATGGCAAATTGAGTTTGCAAGATCTGTTGTTTATTTCAGGTGGATTGAAACCATCAGCTGAGTTCGGCAGACTGGAAATTTCGAGTATTGTAAATATGGATTCAGCACAACAAGGATTGAATCCAACCAGAACGGTAATAAAATCTTATGCCATTCAACAGGATTTGTCATTAGATGAAGCGGCTTCAAAAGTGTTGCTGATGCCTTACGATCAAATTTATGTAAGAAAGAATCCCACATTTGAATTGCAGCAAAATATAGAGTTGAAAGGTCTGGTAAAATATCCTGGTCAATATCCAAGATTAGATAAGTATGAAAGGTTGTCATCTTACATAGAACGCGCTGGTGGTCTTACTGAAAATGCTGATGTTTCGGGAGCTGTGTTGATGAGAAGAAAACAAATTGATGTTCGCGAGTTAGGATTGGTGGCTTCAAAATTTAAAATGGATTCAACAGGCAATATTATAAAAGACAGTTTGCCATTAGAATACAGATTTAAAGAAGAGCCAGTGAGTATAGATTTATTCAATGCTTTGCAAAACAAGAATTCAAAATACGATATCATACTTCAAGAAAATGACGTAGTGTTTGTTCCTGAAATCAATCCTTTTGTGAGCATTGTTGGAAAGGTTCAATCGCCTTTAAAAGTTGCTTTTGATAAACAACATAGAAATCTTGGTTATTACATAGACAAAGCTGGTGGATATGGTGTAAAACCTTGGAGAAGACGTGTATTTGTTACTTATGCCAATGGAAGAAGTAGAAGAACACATAACTTCTTATTCCTGCATTTTTATCCTCGTGTACATGAAGGCGCTATTGTGAATGTGCCTGCAAGGCCCGAGGGACAAGGCCTCAGCGATATGGCTAAAGCTACTTTTCTCGCCATTGTGCCTGCTGTAATGACTGCCCTTATTTTTAAATACGTTCAATAAATTAATAGAAGTGAATTATCAGACATTTATCACTCTTGTTTATACAAGACTTTCAAAGTTGAAATTTCTTATTTTAGGCATTGGTGTTTTGGTAGCTTTGTGTTGTTTTATTTATACAAAAACAATTCCTAAAGTGTATTCATCAAGAGCAACTGTATTTCCATTAAATGCTTCAAATGATAATGCGGGTGCTGCAAGTGCACTAACTAGTTTACTTGGACTATCGGAAACGCCTAAGAGCTTTATTCAGGAAGCTTCAATCAATATTGTTGATCTTGCTTTAAGCAGAAATACAAGAGAAGCAGTTGCATTAGAGATCGTCCCTACGTTGGGAAATAAATCAGTTGCGGTATTGGTGATTGAAGAATACAATAAGAGAAAATCTTTCTACAAGCCTTCAATAAAAATTCCTGAATCAAAGGAAATGCTGGCAGCTGTTGGCGCCGATTTATTAAAAGATAATTTCTTTGCTAAGATCAATAAAAATGGAATTCTCGAAATTAATTTTAATACAACCAGTGAGGCTTTAGTGGGTCCGGTATCTTATATTTTCGTTGATAAAATTTCTGAATTTTATAAAGAGTTGAAAATTAAAAAAGCCAAAAGAGACTACGATTTTATGTGTGAAAAAGTGGATTCACTTGAATTGGTATTGGCATCTTATGATAAGTCTGCGATTGGTATGTCGAACACTACTTTGTTTGTGGCTCCTGATAAATTACAATATCAATTACCGAAGCAAAACTTATCCAACGAGAAATCGAGAGTAATGCGCCAGCGTGATATGTCTGCAGAAAACAGAGAGGAAGCTTTGTGGCGTTTACAAAAAGAAACACCAATTATCGCAATGTTGGATAAGCCAGATGCGCCTTATGATACTTATAAGCCATCAGCAATGTTGTATGGAGCAATAGGATTTGTTTTCAGTGTAATCCTTACTATTATTCTTTTGATTTTTATTCCGCTATTTCGTTTTATTAAATTTGAAATAAGAGAATCAGTGTTTAATCAAGGGTAGGAGAATTGTTCAAAAGGTTTAATGAGTTCAATATGTTCAATAGGTTTCGTAATTCTTAGCAATGTCTCCTGAAAGGGACGTTGCGTTGTGAAATTAAATGTTCAAAAGGTTTGGCAGGTTCAATAAGTTCAAAAGGTTTAACATAAAACAATCAAATAATACTACAAAAGCACTTGACGTTCCAACGCCAAACTACAAACACCAAACACCAAACACCTAACTACAAACACCATACACCTAACTACAAACACCATACACCATACGCCAAACACCAAACGTTTTAATTTGTCTTCCTAAACGCCCATTTAATCATTTCCTTCCAGCTTGGTTTTTTACCGTACATCAAAATCCCTGTTCTGTATATTTTTCCTGTTACCCAAGTAAAGAAAAGAAAACATCCAATCAACAATAACATTGATAATCCCATTTGCCACAATGGAACATCGTAAGTAATTCTTCCCATCATCACAATAGGTGATGTTAATGGAAATAAACTTCCGAATATAGCCAAGCTGCTATTGGGTTCGTTCACAGCTTTTGTCATGATCACAAAGCCAAGTATAATTGGCATAATAACAGGAAATACCAACTGTTGTGCTTCTTGCTGGTCTTCACTAACAACACTTCCCACGGCAGCAAAAATTGAGGCATAAGTAAGATATCCTCCAAGAAAATAAAACAGAAACAAGAAAATGATTTTTGCTAGAGGTAAATTCGACATGCCTTCAAATGCAGTTGCTGCAAAAGATAAGTCTTCAGAAGAAGCGGTATTTGCATGTTGCAGCTGTTCCATAAACTGTGGGAAAATCAATGGCACTATCATTTGTACGCCCAGTATCAGAACGATCCAAATGGCAAATTGAGTTAGTCCAACTGCGCCTATGCCCACAATTTTTCCCATCATCATTTGAAATGGTTTAACAGAACTAACCATCACTTCTGCAATGCGATTTGTTTTTTCTTCAGTAACACCTCTCATTACTTGTGTGCCATAAATCATCATCATCATGTAAATTAAAAATCCGCATCCAAATGAAACAGCATATGCCACACCTGCAAAGCTTTTCTTTTGTCCTTCTTTGGTTTCAATGGCATTATCAAGCGTTACACTATTGCTTTTTTTATCAAACTCTTTCGGGTCAATTCCATTAGCTATCAGTTGATTTTTGCGAATGGTATTATTGATCAAATCCTCCACATCCGACATGGTAGTCAGGCTCACAGATGAAGGACTGTGTAGTGTGAATTTATTTTTTGCAACAGAATCAATAACTTTTGGAATGTATAAAAACGATTGATAACCGAGGTTTTTGTATTTAGTTAAAAATGATTTTTCAGTTTCATTTTCAATTAATGTGAATTGAAGCTTAGGATTGGTAGTGTCGGTTTTTCCATTGAAAATATGAGCTTCATCAATTACGGCAATTTGCTGAACATCGTCGCTGCCTTTAATACTTATTGCAAAAATGGCAACATAAAATCCAATGATGATCAGTGGAACAAGTATAGTAGTGATTAGGAATGATTTCTTTTTTACACGTGTAAAATATTCTCTACTTATAATCAGGAAAATTTTATTCATAAGAATTAAGATTCAATGTTTTGAAATTGTCTGGTGGCTTTGGTGTCTTCAACCAGTTTGATGAAAATATCATTTAAAGAAGGCAATACTTCGTTGAATGAGTTGATACTTATATTTTGGTTGATGAAGTATTTAAGCAAATCATTTGTGGTAGTGTCATGCTGTAATTTGAGCAACAACTGATTCGGCTCGTATTTAACGACTTCGAAGATGTAGGTCATGAGTTGTTCTGCTAATACGTTTGCTCCGAGCTTGTAAATGTTCTCTTTAAAATCTTGTTTTACTTGACTAACAGAGCCATCCAGGATTTTTTTTCCTTTGTTGACAAGCACAATATGGTCGCAAATTTCTTCTACCTGTTCCATTCTATGTGTACTGAAAATAATAGTAGCGCCATTTTTTGCTAAATTAAAAATCTCATCTTTTATAAGATTAGCATTAACCGGATCGAGTCCGCTGAAAGGTTCGTCTAGGATGATTAATTTGGGGTTATGTAATACTGTGGTAACAAACTGTAATTTTTGGCTCATGCCTTTACTTAGGTCTTCCACTTTTTTATTCCACCAGCTTTCCATTTCAAATTTGATGAACCATTTTTTGATGCTGTCCATCGCATCATTTTTGCTCATGCCTTTTAGTCTGGCGAGATACAAAGCCTGCTCACCAATTTTCATTTTTTTATACAAGCCACGTTCTTCGGGCATGTAGCCGATATCGATATTGTTTTTTTCGGGGTGAAAAGGCTGGCCGTTGAATTGAATGCTACCGCTATCAGGGTAGAAAATTCCGGTAATCATTCTGAGTAAAGTTGTTTTGCCGGCGCCATTTGGACCTAACAATCCAAAAATACTTCCTTGCTTGATATTGAAACTGATATCATCAACAGCTTTTTGAGTGGCAAAATATTTCTTGAGGGAGTCTAATTCTAAAATGTTCATCAGAGTAAATTATGATTAAATATAGGATGAATTTGTGATTGGGGAGGATGTGAAATTAAAAATTCAAAAGTAAAAAATCAAAAAGGGGTATAACCACGAATGCAAGAATTTATTTTTGAAACTTCAAGATTGAAAAGGATTGGTCGTAGCTAATGATCAACCTCCCCCTTGGGGGATTGAAGGGGCTAAATAGCAATCTTTATTTGATCCACCACTCTTTCACCATCCATAGCAGCACTGACGATCCCGCCTGCATAACCGGCGCCTTCTCCACACGGATAAAGGTTCTTAAATTGAGGATGGGCAAGTGTATCATTGTCTCTTGGAATCCTTACCGGACTTGAAGTGCGGCTTTCAGTTGCCACCACAATGGCATCATTAGAATAATAGCCCTTCATTTTTTTTCCAAAGGCGCGGAATCCACCATTTAATGTTTGGTAAACAAAATTGGGGAGTACTTCTTTTAAAGAAGATGATTGCAAGCCAGGCAAATAAGAGTTTTGAGGAAGGTTTGCAGAAGTTTTATTGTTACAAAAATCAACCAAGCGTTGTGCAGGAGCCACAAAATTGCCGCCTCCTGCTATGTAAGCATTTTGCTCCACCATTTCCTGGAAATACATAAAAATCAAAGGATCGTTTGGATTGATATTTTTTTCTTTCAAAGCGTTATAAGCATCCTCTAGAGTTACTTCTACAACCATACCGCTATTGGCATAAGGGTTGTTTCTTTTAGATGGACTCCATCCGTTTACAACCAATTCGTTATTATTTGTTGAAGCAGGAGCGATAATTCCACCCGGACACATACAGAAAGAAAAAACACCTTTTTCATTTACTTGCTCAACCAAACTATAAGAAGCAGGCGGAAGAAATTCGCCTCTGTTATCACAATGATATTGAATGCTATCAATCAAAGTTTGAGGATGTTCAACTCTTACGCCCAAAGCAAAAGGCTTGGCTTCAATCAATATGTTTTTTTGATTCAATAAACTGAAAATATCTCTGGCAGAATGACCAGTGGCAAGAATATAAGCATCTGCTTTGAATTGACTGCCATCGCTGGTTTCAGCATAAATGATCTCATTGTTTTTTAAGCCGAAATCAACTAGTTTTTTTTCAAAGTGTACTTCGCCGCCACAATCGAGAATTTGATTTCTCATGGCGGTGATGATTTGAGGCAGTTTATTGGTGCCAATGTGGGGATGTGCGTCCCAAGTGATGTTTTCAGGTGCACCAAATTTCACAAACAAACTCAAGATGCGGTTGATATCCCCTCTTTTATTACTTCTTGTATATAGTTTACCATCACTGTAGGTGCCAGCGCCACCTTCACCGAAACAATAATTGCTTTCCGGATTGATGATGCCTTCTTTGTTGAGTGTGGCTAAATCTCTTCTGCGGCTTTTTACATCTTTTCCTCTTTCAAGAATGATGGGTTTGATGCCCGCTTCGATACATTTCAGCGCAGCAAAAATACCAGCAGGACCAGCGCCTATAATGATGATTTTTTTTGCCGCGTGCGTTACATCTGCGAAATTAAAAGCGATAGGATTGTAAGGTCGAAATGGTTCATTGACAAAGGCCTCGACCGTCAAATTAAAATAAACTTGCTTCGACCTGGCGTCAATGGATTTTTTTATGAGATTGTAACCTGTTATTGCATTTGATTTCACGCTTAAGGAATCTGCAATTGATTTTTTTATCAATGCATCATCCGCAGCAGCTGCTGGGCTAAGTCTTAAGTTGATTTTTGTATTCATGTGTTAGGAAGTTATCCTAAAAACAGCTTGATATTTTTAGAATGGTAAATCATCAACTGCATCTGGAGCTGTTGATGAAAAAGTATCCAAAGGCTCCATATAATCATTGTCGATAGGGCCACTGTTATTGGATTGTAACAAATGTTCTAATCTCCATGCATCCAAATTGGTGATGTAGTTCGTTTTGCCGTCTTTTTCCCATTTCGAACCTTTAATATTGAAATATACTTTTACATTGTCACCTGTATTCACTCTGTCTACAATGCCTGTTTTATCTTGCACACATTGAAACTTCACATAGTTTACTATAGTTCTACCATTGATGTCATCAGATTTTTCTACAACAAACTCTCTGGTTTTAAAACTTTCCGTTCTTTGAACAGTATCAAATTTCGCGACTAGTTTTCCTGTTAATTCGTAACTCATAATTCAATAATTTAAGACGTCAAATGTAACTTAATTATATGAATAATCGGGACTGTTTTTCGCTTAAAAAAAGAGTAAAAAAACATATTTTGAAAAGAAAAAAAAGAAAGTCACAAAAATTGTTTTTTTTGGTTTAAAAAACATTACTTTCATCGCCCGTAAATAAAAATCCACTTAAATTTTATTTGCAATCATTTAAAAAGAAAAAAAGAACAGAATAAAAAATTTTTTTTTCAACATTTTAATATGATATTCGCCGTCCCAATAAAAAAACGTATTCATGAAACC
>CALCNY010000080.1 GCA_937897585.1 uncultured Chitinophagaceae bacterium
AGATGCAAGCGGATGTGTACATTTCACTGCGGGTCCTTTATTGGGTGTAGATACCTTTAAGTATCTGATATGTGATGCTACACCGGTTGCATATGGTGGTCCATTCTGCTCTACAGCATCTGTAGTAGTATTAAGATGAAGAATCGTACAATCATTACTTTCAACAATTCTACTGATTTCTGAGATAGAAAAATGTACCCTTTCCATTTCGAGAATAATCAATCCGCCGATTTCATTGGCACCAGAAAAATCACCAATTGTTTTCAATAAATAATCAGAAGTAATCACGCCCATAAATTCGGCAGATTTGTCAATAACAGGAACCACGTTAGTTTCATGTTGATTGCAATATCCGATAGCATTTAAAAAATGGACATCATCCTGAATGTAAATCAGCATGAAATGTTCTTGAATCATTTCAATGGTAACTTTATCGTCATCTACATCCAATAAATCTTCTTCGCTAATCAATCCCATGTATTTTTTATCTGCAACTACAGGAAGGTGTGTTAGCTTGAAATCATTAATCAGCAGTTTTGCTTTGGCAACAGTATCCTGCAGTTTTAATTGAGGTATATTTTGATTGATTAACTGAGATGTGAGCATGATTCAGGTTTAATAGGGTTAAACTAAAAATAAAAAATGAATAACCCTAAAAAGAGTTATGACTTATACAGTGGCTTTTGCATTGAGTCGCGCCAAAAAACCTCCAAGAATTTCATTAAAAGCTTCCGGTACTTCCATCATTGGGGCATGTCCACATTTGTCGATAAAATGCAATTCACTATTAGGAATTAACTTATGAAATTCTTCCCCTACAAATGGCGGCGTGATGGTATCATTATTACCCCAGATCAAACAAGTTGGTAATTTTATTTGATTTAATTCCTGACCAAGATTATTTCTAATGGCGCTTTTTGCCAAAGAAATAATTTTAATCACCTTCAACCTGTTATTGGTAATTTCGAAAACTTCATTCACCAGGTCATCTGTTGCTAAAGCTGGATCATAAAAAGTAAGTGAAGTTTTCTGACGGATATATTCTTTATCGCCTCTTTTAGGATAAGAGTCCCCCATTCCATGTTCAAATAAACCTGAGCTTCCGGTAAGAATAAGAGATTTGATGCGTTCCGGCTTTTTTAACACATGCACCAACGCCACATGTCCTCCTAACGAATTACCCATCAGGTGAATGTTATTGTAGTTTCTGTGTTCAATAAACTTATTTAAATATTTTTGCAATCCGCCAACTGAAGTATGCAGTAAGTCAAGATCGAGTAATGGCAAAATTGGCACCACTACTTTATGAGTTCTTTTGAAATAATCAATCAAGTCCTTGAAATTACTCAAGGCACCAAACAAGCCATGAAGCATCATTAGTGGTTCGCCCTCACCTTCTTCAATGAATTTGAATTTACCATCCTCCTTTATTGAGTAATCCATTCTTAAGTAACGATTTAAATAAAAAACTTGTAAATAAAATTACATTAATTCGAATAATTTTTAGGCACCTCTTCAAAATACTGTTGCAACTGTGAAAAAATATCCTTGAAAAAAGGAATTATTTTGCCCAGATGGTCCAACAGCCAAGGTCCTAAAGTTGAAAAATACGGATAAAAAACCGACTCACTCAATTTTTCTTTGCCCACTAGCTTCATCTCTTTTGCATAGAATATCAAAACGCTGTAAAAAACTCCATACAAAAGCATAAAAACACAGATGCCCCCAAACTTATTCAACCACCCTAACATCATCACTTCTGTAGTTTTTTCAAATAATTTTCCAGCATAATAAAACACAATAATGAACGCTGTAAAAATCAAAACAAAAGAAAGAAAAGGAAGCCATACCGCATTCGTATGAAAATGTTCAGTCATGTAATTCGATACCACGACTGATAATTTTGTTGCTGCTGCCAATCCCACAAAAAATGCAATGAACGAAAACAAAGATTGTATGAATCCTTTGCTCATGCCTTTGTATACGGCAAAAGACATCAATACAACAAAAATGATATCAATGATCATTCGCTTATTTTGGTGATATTAAATTAAGCCAACATTTCTTTCACGATGGCACTGATGGTTTTTCCATCAGCTAATCCGGCAAGTTGTTTTGAAGCCACGCCCATTACTTTTCCCATATCAGCAGCTGAAGATGCACCAGTTTCGGCAATAATATTTTTTACGGCTTCTTTGATTTCTGCTTCAGTAAGTTGTTTAGGAAGGAATTTTTCAATCACCGCCATTTCTTCTCTTTCCTTTTCAGCCAAATCCTCACGACCTTGCTTTTCAAAGATGTCGAGTGAATCTTTACGTTGCTTCATCATCTTTTGTAAAAATTTCTGTTCGGTAGCTTCGTCAATTTCCCCGTTGGCACCGGGTTCGGTTTTGGCTTTAATGATTTCTGCTTTGATAGCTCTTAACGCTCTTAAAACCGCTTCGTTTTTAGATTTCATGGCGTCTTTCATTTCCGCCATTATTTTTACTTCGAGTGACATAGTTTGTAATTTAAAATATAGATTTAAAAATAGTAAAAAATTAGCCCTGTTCTTTCATCATATCATCTCTGAACTTCTGATAAAAATCTTTGGCAAAAGTTTTCATTTCTTCAGAAAGTATATTGTTTTTTGTGGCTCTGTTGAAAGTATCAGCCATGGTCATCAACATCTGGTAATAAAAATCACCCATTTCATCTACCATCATGTCTTTGGTCCACAAATCAATACGAAGAGCAGATTTATCTGCACTGTCCCAAAATGCCAGACACATCGCTTTAGATTTTTGCGCCATTTCTGCAGTGCTGTCTGAAGCCTGCCAATTGATTTGTTCAGGAATTTTATTGGGGTCAAGAATGACATCAATAGTTATCGTTGATTTTTGCATATTCACAATTTTTGGCAAAGGTAATAGGTTTGAAGGGTTATTGTGAAAGTCAAAAAGTAAAAGTAAAAATTCAAAATTGATTGCCTGATTTTTTTACTTTTTACTTTTAAATTTTGAATTTTTCATTCAACAATCGAACTGAGAAATCTTGTAGTAAAATCTTTCAAATCTGTTTGCATAATTTTCTGATAAGCGGCATTTGTAATTTCATTTTTAAGCGCTTCATCTTTATACAATAAAATCATTTTCTGCGACAATTGTTTTTCATCTGTTTTTGCATATAAAACGGAATCATGGAATTCGGCTTTATAATATTCGGAATCATGAACAATCATCGGAATTTGCATTTGCATACAATCGTTCATTTTAAAATCTGTTTTTTGTTGTTCTGAAATAAAAATACAACCGTAAGCCGCAGCACAGGCGACATCTTTTTTGTCAGCAGAAATCAACTTTACATCAGCTTTGTATTTGTAAGTTTCTAACTGTTGAGTTAATGAAATGATTTTTTTATCATTTGCCACAATCAACAAATTCATGCTCGACTGCTGCCATTTCTTAAAAAATGAAAACGCTTTTAAGGTGATAATGATTTTATGTTCTTCTATATCTTCTGCCATCAAAAGAAAATATTCCTTTCCATCGCTTAGCACTGCTTTTACTTCTTCTTTTTGTGTGAAATTTAAAGATGAAATTTGTTCGTTGGGCAATAAAGGAATGGATATAATTTTCGATTCCACTTCAGGAAATTTTTCTACCAATAATTGCTTTATATACTCATTAGAAACAATGATTCGGTAAGCAGCTTTTAAGTATTGGTGTCGATTTGATTTTCTTACAAAATCGTCATTTGAAATGTGAATGATTTGTCTGGAATGGTGTTTCAAATTGCAATAATGTGAATTGCTGACAAATACATCAATTTTATTTTTCTTAAGAAAACTATTCAATGAAAATTGGTACCAGATACCTGCTGATATGCTATTGCTAATAATTGGTGTTAACGAAACATGTTTTGTGGTGCTATCATTCAAAAGACAAGAATCGTTTTTTTTGTCGCTTAGGAAAGTGAGGCTGGATGCTGGATGCTGGGTGCTGGATGCTGGATTAAACAGCCTATAATTAATATCACGGGCAATATCTTGATCAGATAAGTTGGAATTGATTTGGACCGCAATGTTCATAGAGATATTATTTGAGCACTTTTACTTTTACCGTTTCAATTCTGGTGTCGCTCACATTAAGAATGTCGAATTCGAAATTGCCGATGATGATTCTTTCTTTTTGTTTGGGAATAGACTGATGGTTTTGAATGATATAGCCTGAAAGTGTCTCGGCATCTTCATTGCCTTCAAAGTTGAGGTGGTATTTTTGGGTGATGTTGTCGAGTTCGAGTCTACCACTGAAAATGTATTCGTTTTGAGCGATTTGTTTGTCTACAAAAGATTCCGGAACATCATATTCATCTTCAATCTCTCCGAATAGCTCTTCCAGCAAATCTTCCATGGTTACAATACCTGCGGTGCCACCAAATTCATCAACAACCCAGGCAATGCTTTTTCTTTCCTTGCTGAATTTATTGATTAAATCCGATGCACTCATGGTTTCAGGAACAGCCGGAATAGGATGAATGATTTCCTGTAATGAAGAAGGATTTTTAAATAAATCGAGATGATGTACGTAACCCGTTATGTTGTCGATGTTTTGTTCGTACACCAAAATTTTACTGAGCTTGGTTTCTATAAACTTATTTCTTACGACTTCAATGCTTGTTTTGGATTCCACACCTTCAATTTCTTTTCTTGGAATTAAACATTCACGCAATTTTACTTCACTTAATGATAATGCATTTTCGAAAAGCTCTTTGTTGATTTGGGTATTTTCTTCGTCGTCGCTACTATGTTTGGTTTGTTGTAAAAATTGTTCCAAATCAATTTTACTGAAGGCTTCTTTTTTATTGCTGATTTTTACATTGAAAATATACCTAAGCAACCATTCCGACATATTCACAAATGCAGTTGAAAGCGAAGAAAAAAGCCAGTAAAAAAAACGAGTTACTGTGCTAATAATATCTGAGTTTAAAATGGCATTACTTTTAGCCCTGAAAAATGCTTTGCAAATAAATTGAGTAAACAAAATAATAGTAGTAGAAAGAAAGGTTTCCACTAATAATTTTACATAATCGATATAATCAGGATGGACTACACCATGCATCATTTTCTTAATCCATTCCCATACGGGGAACAACATATCGCCAATCAACAAGCCATAAATGACGAGTAAAAAATTAATACCGACGAGAATGGTGCCTATGAATTTTGTGGGTTTGTCTGAAAATTCACCCCAGGTTTTTCCGCTTGGCGTTCCTTGTTTTTTTGAAAGTTCAATGGAAAGTTTGTTTGCAGAGATAAATGCAATTTCAATCCCCGATAAAAAACCAATAAAGATTAAAGAAATAAAAATGGCGAGTAAAGCAATCCAATCCATAACTTAAAATTAGTGATTTCCTACAAACTTATAATAGACGATCTTAGGAATTTATAAAATCACCTACTATTTCTACCGCCTGTTTGCAAGCATTATCAAGATTATCATTGATTATTATCTTATCAAAATGATCTTTAAATCCGATTTCATAAGAAGCTTTATTGACCCTTGCGGCCAGCGATTCATCTGTTTCTGTACCTCGTGATAAAAGTCTCCTTTTTAATTCATCAACGGAAGGAGGTTCTACAAAAATGCTCAATGTATTTTCAGGATATTGCTGTTGTACATGCAAAGCGCCTTTCACGTCGATATCCAAAACAGGCACTTTACCCAATCCCCAGATTCTTTTCAGTTCAGATTTCAGCGTGCCGTAATATTTTCCTTCGTACACCATTTCCCATTCTGCAAATTCTTTCAATTGAATTTTTTTCTTGAATTCCTCCATTGAAATGAAATAATAATCAACGCCATCTTTTTCATTTTCGCGAGCATTTCTGGTAGCTGCAGAAACTGAAAATGAAAGCACAGAAAATGTCTTCATCAGAAAATGTGTGATGGAAGTTTTACCTGCTCCAGATGGTGCGGTGATGATTAGTATTTTTTGATGTGAATGGGACATGCTTTTTGTTTGGGGTTTGGGGTTTGGCGTTTGGTGTTTGTTTTTGTTCAAAAGGTTCAATTTGTTCAATAGGTTCAAAACGTTACTGCTGAATGGGATGAAACCTTTTGAACTCATTAAACATCCCGAACTTTTTGAACCTATCCGTTATCCAGAATCTAGCGTCTAGCTTATCCAGCTCTATCCAGCTCTATCCAACTCTATCCACCCTTTCTACCCCTTCCTCTCAATCTCTGCTCCCAAAGCCTGTAATCTGGTATCAATAAACTGATACCCTCTGTCAATCTGTTCAATATTTTGGATGGTGCTTTTTCCTTCTGCGCTTAATGCTGCTATAAGCAAAGCCACACCGGCTCTGATATCTGGAGAACTCATGGTGATGCCACGAAGTTTTTTCATTCTTTCCATACCTACAACAACTGCACGGTGCGGATCACACAAGATAACTTGCGCACCCATTTCAATCAGTTTATCTACAAAGAACAAACGGCTTTCAAACATTTTCTGGTGAATCAACACACTTCCTTTTGCTTGTATAGCAGTAACTAAAATGATGCTTAATAAATCAGGTGTCAATCCTGGCCATGGGTTATCGTAAATAGTAGGAATTCCTCCTTCAAGGTAAGTTTGAATCTCATACAAATCCTGCGATGGAATATGGATATCATCACCTGTAATGTTCATCTTGATACCCAGTTGTTGAAATTTTTCAGGGATAACGCCTAACTCTGCAACACCTGCATTTTTGATGGTGATGTTACTTTGCGTCATGGCGGCTAATCCGATGAAGCTTCCCACTTCAATCATATCCGGCAACATACTGTGTGTGGTTCCAGATAAAGATGAAACGCCATGTATGGTGAGCATGTTGCTGCCAATACCTTCAATTTTTGCACCCATTCTATTCAGCATTTTTGATAACTGCTGAATGTAAGGCTCGCAAGCTGCATTATAAATGGTAGTTGAGCCTTCTGCTAAAACGGCCGCCATTAAAATATTAGCTGTGCCCGTAACGCTCGGCTCATCAAGCAACATGAATGTACCTTTAAGTCCACTTGTTGAAAGCTGAAAACAATTCAGTTGATCGTTAAAAGAATATATCGCACCTAATTTTTCAAAACCAATTACATGCGTATCTAATTTTCTACGCCCGATTTTATCGCCACCAGGCTTTGGTAAATACGCTTTATTGAATCTCGCCAGCAAAGGACCGGCAAGCATTACAGAGCCTCTTAGTTTTCCGCTTTTTTTATGAAAGGCTTCGCTGGAAAGATAATCAATGTCTATATCGTCTGCTTTGAAATGACAAGTGTGTCTGTCCACACGATCAACTTTTACATTGATTTCTTTAAGCAGTTCAATCAGTAAATTGACATCAATAATGTCGGGGATATTTTTAATGATGACTTCTTCTTTGGTAAGCAGCACTGCGCTGATGATTTGAAGGGCTTCGTTCTTTGCGCCTTGTGGTATGATTTCTCCAGAAAGGCGTTTTCCACCTTTAACTTCAAAAATGCTCATGGGCCAATAAATTTCTTTGTGGGCAAAGATGAATATTTAATTTGAAAGCTTGCAAATGTTTGAATTATTTTTTAAAAAACAACACCTCCATGTTAGGGAGGTGTTGTTTAAATTCCGATTGAAGATTAATATCTTTTTTTAAAATTCCTGTTGTTGTTATCTCTGCCTCCGCCGCCGCGATTGTCTCTGCCTCCGCCGCCACCACGATTATCTCTTCCACCGCCACCGCCGCGGTTGTCTCTGCCACCACCACGATTTTCTCGGCTTCCAAAGTTTTGTCTGTATTGATTGCGGCCACCATTACTACCATAATCATCTCTTTCAGGACGATTATCGGTGCGGTGTTTTACGAATGGTCTGTTGTTAAATTCAAGTTGACCATTTGTAATCGAGTTTAATTCTGATTGAATATTATCATCATGAACCAATTCTTTATGCCAGTTGCTGTAAGTTAGTTTCATGTAATAGGCAATGGCATTGGCAAAACCTTGTTTCTTTTCGGGGTTTTCTTCTCTTAAAGCTTTGTCGATAATCAACTCAATGTTTTTGCCTAAGTGATTGAATTGAGGATATTTTTTTGGGTATCTTAATTTTTCAGGCTTTGCTTTTAAAGTCTCTCTTGTGGGTATTGGATATGGGCTTTCTACATCCAATTGAAAATCGCTGATTAAAAAAAGGTGATCCCATAATTTGTGACGAAAATCTTCAACATTTTTAAGGTGTGGATTCAAAAATCCCATCAGCTCAATAACTGCATAAGCATTTTTTTGTCTGTCTTCTTTATCTTCTATTTTAATAAGGTATTCAACCATCTTTTGAATATGTCGGCCATATTCTTTCATAATCAAATGATTTCTGGTAGTGTTATACTCCATATTTTCTACGTTCAGCATATTTCAAAGTTAAGTTGTTATTTAGTAGGAAACAAGTGCATTACATAAAGTGCAATTACAGCACCGAAGCTATCTGCAGCCCAATCGAATAAGTCGAAACTTCTGAATGGGATGTAAAGTTGTATAAATTCCGTTGCCAGTCCCCAAATGCTTGTCAATAAAGCAATGCGCAGATAGATTGATTTTTTCTTTACAACATGTAAATCGGCATACTTGAATGGCAAGGCGAACAATAACATCATCACGCCAAACATTCCTGTGTGAACCCATTTATCGAAATGTATTTTTTCCAGCCATGTTGACCATTCACCCAATTCTGGAAATTCTTGACCAGGTAAACAAATCAGAAACAACACCAGCAAAAACCATAGAATAGCCGGTATGAATTTTTTAAAAGGAATCTTGTTCATTCGATTTTAAAATTACCCAACCAATGCTGTATAAGCATCTGCAGTCATCAAACCATCAACATCTGCTGCATTGTTAAGTGTCATTTTAATCATCCAGCCTTCACCATATGGGTCGCTGTTTACAAGTTCAGGATTACTTTCAATAGCAGCATTTATTTCTGTGATGGTGCCGGCTACAGGAATAAATAAATCACTTACTGTTTTTACAGCCTCAACAGTTCCAAAGATTTCTTCTGCGGCAAGGGCTTTGCCCATTGCATTGATGTCGATAAAAACGATATCGCCTAATTCTCTTTGAGCGAAATCAGTAATACCAACTGTAGCGGTATTTCCTTCTACCAAAATCCATTCGTGATCTTTGGTATATTTTAAATGAGCGGGATAATTCATGTTATTGTGTACTTTAAAATTTTGTGCAATTTAGATGAAAATGGTGAGTCCATTATTTTTTCATCAATTCCATTTTCATTCTGATGTCTTTTTTAGGTCTGTCGCCTGGTTCTTTTTCGGCATTAGCAATTTTATCAACCACTTCAATGCCGCTTACCACTTCCCCATAAACTGTGTAGTTCATATCCAAGAAAGGCGTGCCCCCGATGGTATTGTATATTTTTTTCTGTTCTGGAGTGTATTTGATGCCATTTTGTTGACCAATCATATCCAGTTCTTCATTTGAAGATGGCTTTCCTTGTACGATATAAAACTGACAAGCACTGCTGGCTTTTTCTGGGTTACCATCTCTGGCAGCACAAAGAGCACCTTTTTTATGAATCAATTTTGGATTGAATTCAGCAGGAATTCTTTCCATATCACCACCGCCCATACCCAACATTTCGCCAGGTTGAGCATGTTTACTTAATGGATCACCACCTTGAATCATGAATCCTTGTATAATTCTGTGAAACATTAAGCTATCATAGAAACCTTCTTTAACCAGTTTAATAAAATTATCTCTGTGTTTTGGAGTGGCGTCATATAATCTTACAATGATCACACCCATATCTGTGGTGATTTTTACTTTTGTTTTTCCTGGAATTGAGGGAGCAGCAGTTGCAGTAGCCGTCTTTTTTGGAGCTATTGTTTTGGTTTGCGCAAATAATGTTGAAACTGATAATCCTGTTAATACAAGAGAAAGAAAAAATAGTTTTGTTTTCATTTTATTAATTTTTAAATAAATTCCAAAGATTGAAAATAAAGCAAAATATGGTCTTTTAAGAAATTTTCTTGTTCGAAAAGATCAAATTCAGGTAATGCTTTGATTTGAGTGAAATGTGGCCAGCCTTCATCATCTAGTCCATCATGTATGTAATACCCACTTTGCATCAGTACCGTACAAACTGCAATATGCATGAGATCTTGTTTTTGTTCTTTTGAAAAATCCTGTGGCCCCTGCCCTAATTCCTGAACGCCAATGATTAGCAAAACACCATTCATATCCGGCTTGATACCAAATCGCTCTTTCAACTTAATCCTCAGCTTTAACCACCTGACTTGTAAGTCCTCTTCCATTTGTTGCATGGCGCAAAATTAGGTAATAAGCAAATCCCAATTATCTTTGCTGCCTAATTGATTTATTAAAATAAGAAAAAGCAGATGCTACAGGTAAATTTTATTCGTCAGAATCCGGAGCTGGTTAAAGAAAGACTGGCTGTAAGAAACTTTGGAAATATCGGTTTGGTAGATACCATTCTGGAAATCGATGATGAATTAAGGAAAATAAAATTTGCTTCGGAATCGATACAAGCTTCAATTAATGCGGCTTCAAAAGAAATTGGCATGTTGATGGGCAAAGGCGAAAAAGATGCAGCAGAAGCCAAGAAGGCTGAAGTAACTTCATTAAAAGCTGAAATGTCTGAAAAAGCGTCATCTCTAGAAAAGCTGGAAGCTGAATTCAATAAAAATATTTTGTTGTTGCCGAATCTTCCACATTCTAGTGTTCCAAAAGGGAAATCTTCGGAAGATAATGAAGTGGTAAGATCAGGTGGCAAAAATCCTGAGTTATATGCAGGTGCAAAGCCACACTGGGATTTAATCAAAGAATACAATTTAATTGACTTTGAAACAGGAGCTAAAATAGCCGGAAGCGGATTTCCATTATACAAAGGCAAAGGTGCCAAATTGCAACGTTCATTGATTCAGTTGTTTTTGGATTACAATACTGATGCAGGTTATATGGAATTCATGCCTCCATTGATGGTAAATGAAGCCACTGCTTATGGTACAGGACAATTACCGGATAAAGAAGGACAAATGTATCATATCACTGCTGATGGATTGTATTTGATACCAACTGCAGAGGTTCCTGTAACCAATGTATACAGCAATGAAATTATTAAAGATGCAGAATTGCCTGTAATGATGACAGCTTACACACCATGTTTTAGAAGAGAAGCAGGAAGTTTTGGTTCTGATGTAAGAGGATTAAACAGGGTACATCAATTTGATAAAGTAGAAATCATTCAGATGGTACATCCTGATAAAAGCTATGGTGTGCTTGAAGAAATGGTGAGCCATGTTGAAAAACTATTAAACCTCTTGGAATTACCTTATCGTATACTTCGTCTATGCGGTGGCGATATGGGATTCACGTCTGCATTAACATACGATTTTGAAGTATATAGTGCCGCTCAGCAAAAATGGCTGGAAGTAAGTTCTGTCAGCAATTTCGAAACCTTTCAGACCAACAGAATGAAAATCAGATATAAAGATGAAGCTGGTAAAACACAGTTATTACATTCATTAAATGGTTCTTCATTAGCTTTACCTAGAATCGTTGCAGCTTTGTTGGAAAACAATCAAACTGAAAATGGTATTCGATTGCCACAGATATTGCATAAATATTTTGGAGAAGTTGAGATTGATAAGTAGAGCCCCCTCCGTCCCCCAAAGGGGGAAGTTGATTGGTGTTTGATTTTTGAAACGAATCTTTTTTTAAAGACAAACCTGTTGAACAATTTTGAACTTATTGAACCTTTTAAACCTTTTATCATGAAACATACAAAATCAATTTTTGCGATTGCATTTACAACAATAGTAATTCTTACTGCATGCAGTCATAAGTCAACGCCAACAACAGCTTCAGCTCCTCAGCAAGCACCTGTTCAATTTAATATGATTGCTGCAGCTTCACCTTCAGTTATGGAAGGAGAGAAAGTTTATACCGCCAAATGTGGTAAATGTCATGAATTAAAAAAGCCTTCGGAATACAATGCTAAAGAATGGACTTCCATTATGAGAAGCATGGCTGTTAAAGCAAAACTGAATGATGTTGAGAAATCGAATGTGATGGCTTTTGTGGCGAATGGTGCGAAGGTGAAGTAAATTAAAGCCCCCTTTAATTCCCCCAAAGGGGGAAGATAATTATGTTTTGCATGTGATTATAACACGAGACTGAATACTTGATTCTGGATACTTGTACCTCATAATATATAGCATTAGCATCTAGAATCCAGTATCTAGTATCTAATTTATCCAACCATCTGGTCTAAAAAAAAGAGCTTCCGTATAGGAAGCTCAGAATTTAATGTAAATGCGTTGATTAGTTTTTGCTTTCAGCTTTTACTTCAGCAGTTTTTTCTTTGTCCTTATCTTTTGAACAAGATTTTCCTTGACAACAAGTTTTTCCTTTTGCACATTTTTTCTTTTTGCCTTTGTCTGTGTTAGCGAAAGAAACACCACTTACTAATAAAGCTGCTGTAGCTAATAAAAATAATTTTTTCATTGTAAAATGTTTTATTGATTAATCGTTAGTAAAAATAGTCATTAGTGACATTAAAACAAAACCCCAGTTTGTTATTTTTTTACAGTGTAGCAATGACTGAAACACCACCTTTCACTACCTCATTCATTTGAGCATTGATTTTTGTACCAATTGGCAACAACAAATCTACCCTGCTACCAAACTTGATGAAGCCCATTTCTTCAGTTTGTTTAACTTGTTGACCCACTTTTGTGTAATTCACTATTCTTTTTGCCAATGCGCCAGCAATTTGCTTCACCAAAATCTCTTTATTTCCTTTTCTGATTACGATTGAATGTCTTTCGTTTTCAGTTGAGGATTTAGGATGCCAAGCCACTAAATATTTTCCTTTGTGATATTGATTGTAAACCACTTCACCTGTAATTGGGTTTCTGTTTACATGTACATTAGCAGGGCTCATGAAAATAGATACTTGCAATACTTTTCCTTTGAAATATTCTTCATCGATAGTTTCTTCAATCACCACCACTTTACCATCGCAGGGAGCAATAACCAAGTTGTCGTCAATGGTATATTTTCTGTTGGGAATTCTGAAAAAAGAAATGATAAACAACCAAAGAAAAAGGGAAATGCCTGCAAAAATCCAACAAAGCGTACAACAGCTACAGCAAAGAAATTTGAAAACTATAATATTCAGCAATGCCAATACGAATGCTGTAATGGCAATTGTTTTGTAACCTTCTTTATGAATAGTCATTTTAAAAATTTGAGTGGCAAATGTACAACGAAGAAAAGATTAATGAACGGTATTACATAAAATATTTGATGTAAACCCATACTGCCGGAGCTGCAAATAAGAATGAATCAAAACGATCTAAAAAGCCACCATGACCGGGCATGATATTGCCGCTGTCTTTAACGCCAGCCATTCTTTTCAACTTGCTTTCAAACAAATCTCCCAATGTTCCGAATAAAGCACAAAGTGAGGAAATGATGATCCAGTTTTGTACAGTCAATGAATTAGGAAATAATGTAGTTTGAGAAAATAAAAGTGTAATTACAAGCACACAAAGAATAGCTCCGCCAATGGTTCCTTCCCATGTTTTTTTGGGAGATATTTTTGAGAATGGTGTTTTACCGATGAATGAACCAACGATGTAAGCCATGGTATCGTTAATCCAAATGGAAAAAAATATCGCGGCAGGAAATAATGAATCTAGATAAACGGAATCACCATTGCCTTTGATGCTTAATTTAAAAATTGTAATAAATGGGTAATAAATGTAAAACATGCCAAATAAAAGCCACGTGATGGAATTCTTAACTTTCTTATCCGAATAAGTCAGCTTAATTAATTTAGCAAACTCATAGGCACAACCCACTGCAATAATGGTAAACAAAGCAATGAAAGCATGAGGATTGAAGAATAATCCACCCAACATTACTGCAGCAAATACAATGGCAGTGAGCGCGCGGGTTTTGAAAGTTTGGAGGTTGAAAGCCATGGAGATTATTTAAGTAAGCAAATGTAAGGAAATCATCTTCTAACTTCTCAGCAATGTCTCCCGCAGGGGACGTTGCGTGTTTTGAAAATCGATGTCATTAATCTCCAAAATATTATTTACTTCATAAGAAAAATGCTTATCCTCTCAGCAATGTCTCCCGCAGGGGACGTTGCGTGATTTGGAATTCGATATCATTAATCTCCAAAATATTATTTACTTCATAAACACCTTGATCTCCCGTTAAATAAAATAATGCAGAACTATGCTTATAATCAACAGGTGCCTTGCACAAATCCCACTTCCCTTTACAAGGATTATCATGCATATATTCAAGTTTTTGATTTAGAAATTTATCATCTCTGCATTCTTTCCAATCAAAAGATAGATTCCAGATTTGATGTCTCTTGTTGCTTTCACTTTTTTTATAAGAAACTTGATCAGACAGATATTTTAATAATACATCTTGTTTAAAAAATTGCAATCTATTTACAAATTCATAAGCCATAAATCTTTTGCCATTACCAACAATCTTATTTATTGAATGACTGGTATTGATAAAGCTAATCAATACATGAATATGGTTGGGCATGATGATATAGCCATTAATTAAATGTCCTTGTTTTTTCAGATAATTAAACCAGTTGTAAACGATATCGTAACCATCTATTTTTTCAATAAGTGGTATGTGATTGTAACAAACAATGGTTATGAAAAAGGTTCCTTCTGTAAAGGGTATGTTTTGTCTGCTGGGCATGAATTGAAAGATTTGAATAAAAATAAACTGAGAATTATTGAAGTTTATTTTTTCAAAACTAAAGTTTATTCAGTGACGCTGAGAAGGTAGAATGTAAACAGAATAGACTTACTGAAGACGCAACGTCCCCTGCGGGAGACATTGCTGAGAAAGAAAAGAAACAAGATTGGCATTACGCAACGTCCCCTGCGGGAGACATTGCTGAGAAGTTGGACTAAACAAACAAATCCCTCTCCACCATCGCCTGCTCCTTCACATAAATCTTCATACTATTATCTTCAGAATATTTTTTAAGAAAGACGAACAAATAATATAAAGCCACTGCTCCTATAATTCCAAACCACCAATCCATTTTCACATCCATTTTACTGACGTCAATTTTCTTATTGTTCATCGTTAATACATAAACTTGAAAAACGGCAATGGCATTATTTAAAAAATGGGCAACGATATTTACCCAGATATTTTTTGTTTTGTAGAACATCAACCCCAATACAAAACCCAAAACCGCTCTGCTTAAAAACAAATACACCGACATGTGAATCAAACTAAAAATTAAAGAAGTTACAATGATGGCTACAAGCGGTTTCTTCCACCATTTAATTAGTATTTGCTGAAGAGCCCCTCTAAAAAATAATTCTTCAAACATGGCCGGTAGGAACGCCATGATAACCAATGATAACAATAAATCCGGAATGCCTTGAATATGACTTAATGCCATTACCTGATCGTTATACATGTTCTCCATTTTGATGGCATAAGCATCTAATGAAGGGAAATGTTTGGTAATCATTTCTGTCAAATCTTGCAAGCTACCAGCCGCAATATTCGCAGTGAAAATAATTAGAAATCCAATGACGATTTGTTGAAGATTTATGTATTTACTAAACCCAAGCCAAAGCAATTGCTTACCATTACACACAAAAGAATACATCAAGGCAGGAATACAAAACATCATCAATGTGCTGAAAAATTGTAACCACCTGGCCGCATTCACATTCTTAGGATCTTCCAGCGCTTTCAACATCGCATCTCCCATTTTTTCAAATGATGTTCCTGATGGAATCATTTGCATTCCGATAAAGAATTGAATAATGGCTGCCAGTATCATTCCAACGCCAATAAATAAGATCAACATTCCTAATTGACCTAATCCCGTAAAACCTTTATTGCTCTTGTATTGCATAGACGGTTTTTAAATTGTAATTTCGCCTGCAATATAAATTATCTATGCCTAAAATCGGCAATATCATATTACCCGAATTCCCATTGTTACTGGCACCTATGGAAGATGTCAGCGATCCGCCATTTAGAGCTGTTTGTAAAGACAATGGCGCAGATCTCATGTACAGCGAGTTCATCAGCAGTGAAGGCTTGATTCGTGATGCCATGAAAAGCAAACAAAAACTTGATTTTTCCGAAGAGGAAAGACCTTTCGGTATCCAGATTTTTGGAGGCGATGAAGAAGCTATGGCGATGAGCGCCAGAATTTGTGAAACCGTAAATCCTGATTTGGTAGATATCAATTTCGGTTGTCCGGTAAAAAAAGTTGTCAACAAAGGTGCAGGTGCAGGTGTGTTGAAAGATATCGACCTGATGATTCGTTTAACCGAGGCCGTTGTGAAGAGCACCAATCTTCCAGTAACTGTAAAAACTAGATTAGGTTGGGATGACAATAGTAAGAATATTGAAGAAGTTGCCGAAAGATTACAGGATGTTGGTGTAAAAGCATTATCCATCCACGGTAGAACAAGAAGTCAACTATATAAAGGCCAAGCCGACTGGACCTTAATCGGTAAAGTAAAAAACAATCCTCGCATCACCATGCCTATCTTTGGTAATGGAGATATTGACAGTCCACAAAAAGCTTTAGAATACAAAAACAGATATGGAATTGATGGCATCATGATTGGACGTGCTGCTATTGGCTACCCATGGATATTCAGAGAAATAAAAGCTTATTTAAAAGACAGAACCATTCTTCCCTCTCCTACATTGGAAGAAAGAATTGCGGTTTGTAAAAAACATTTGCATCGTTCGGTTGAATGGAAAGGCCCTATCGTTGGTATCAATGAAATGCGCAGACATTACACTAATTATTTAAAAGGCTTGCCCGGAATAAGAGACTACAGATATAAATTGGTCACACTACCTACACCAGAAGCGGTATTTGAAGTGTTAGATGAAATCGCAGTTCATTATAAAGATTATGAGTTTCAAAGGACTCCGATTGAGATTGTGGATTATCATCAGAATTGTCCACTATAAGCCCCCTCAATCCCCCAAAGGGGGAAGTTGTTTGGTGTTTTTCGTTCAGAGAATAATTCTTTTTGCTCCCCTCTCGTTATGATATATTCCCCCTTCGGGGGTTAAGGGGGCTTGGGGTTGGGGGGTGAGGCTTTACAACCCCAACGCCTTCCCACACTCCTTCCCCAAAGGACTCACCGAAGAATTTAAATAATGTGTGAGCGTGCCATTTTCATCAATAATATATTTACAAAAATTCCAAGTTGGAGCTTGATCGTTCCAGCCATTAAGTGACTTTTCTGTTAGCCATTTATATACTGAAAGTTGATCGCTGTTTTTGATGACAATTCCTTTTTCAGCTAATGGAAATGTTACGCCATAATTAATTTTACAAAAGCCTGCAATCTTTTCGTTTGAATATTTTTCCTGGTTTGCAAAATCATTGGCAGGCACTCCGATGATAACCAAACTATCTTTATATTGTTGATACAATGATTCAAGCTCTTCGTATTGACTGGTGAAGCCACAATCAGATGCTGTATTGACAATCATGATTTTCTTTCCTTTGAAAGTTGAGAAATCAAGCATGGTGCCATTTATCAATTGTATGCCCAAAGAATAAAAATTTACAACAGGTTTTATTTGTTGTTCACCAACATTTGAAAGAATTGTTGATTTACTCACTTTCATGATAACGGGATAAAAC
>CALCNY010000081.1 GCA_937897585.1 uncultured Chitinophagaceae bacterium
CACCAAGGCATTCCAAACGCAAATAGAGTTTCGGTTAATAAATGTAATAATTTTTTTTCTAAATTAAAATAGTCAATCCCATAAAAAATACAAGTATTTCAATAAACAGTAAATATGTTGGCAAACAATATCTCGACAACACATCAAATGCATCAAGAAAATTAAACGCATACTTCGTGCAAGACTTGAGAGTAGATTATGATTTCAAATTAAAAAAGAACAGACAAATCAATCTGTTTTTACAAATCAATAATTTGTATTCTGCTAAATACACACCTAATGGATATACTTTTAGTTATGTTTATGGTGGCGCGTTTACAACAGAGAACTATTACTATCCAATGGCAACGATTAACGTAATGGGTGGAGTGAATGTGAAGCTTTAGGAGAAAGGTTTAATGGTTTTCACCGCAGAGAACTTGAGAAAGTAGAGGTTTCGCAGAGATATCATTTTTATACTTGAGAAAATGATTTTGCATTTCCCAAAAACCACTTTTACATTCAATATTTTACATTCAATATTTTACATTTCTGTACCCCACCCTATCATCCCACCTGCTAAATTCTTAACATTGGAAAATCCCATGGTTTCCAACATCATCGCTGCTTGCATGCTTCTCTGTCCACTTCTGCAATAGCAAATAATTTCTTCATCCCTTAGGTCTTCGATTGCTTCAATCTGCATGCTCATGATATTTCCCAAAGGCAACAATATACCGCCAATATTGAATTCAGCGTGTTCTTCTGGTTGTCTTACATCAATCAGGTTTATTTTTTCAGAAACCATTCTCTCTTTCAATGTTGTTGCTTCAATAATTTGCATAAATAATCAATTAAGGATGAAGTGTATCAATCACTGTTTTCATTTCTTTTGAAATCCATAAATCCATCAACTGACCGGGTTGTATATAAACAGGTTCTTTCTGGTCATCATATCTTGGTGGACTTTGCTTCCAAATAAAAGCCGCTGCAGAATCCACAACATCCTGGTCAGCTACAACCGCACCCAATAAAATCCCGTTTTCCTGTAATAATATTTTTGCTTCTTCAAATGTCATTCCTTGCATTTCGGGTACAAGTATAGGATCCTGATTCAACCCACTACCTATTACTAGATTAACATAACTGCCCCAAGGAATTTTTGAACCAGGTTTTATTTTATTACCTCTGTATGTTTGTTCCAATACCGAACCTCTCATGAAATCCGGACGGTAAATGGTATCGCCTAATTTAAGATGACTTCTTTTTAAAATTTCAAGTGCAAAGTTTAACGACTTCCCTTCCAGTGCAGGCATGTCAATTAAAGGTTGTGTAATCCTGTTTACAGTAATTAAAACTGTACGATTGATTTTTACGGTACTATTAGGATCAGGAATTTGCTTCAATACAATGCCATTCTTTGCGGTGTCTGTATAAACAGAATCTTTAATCACAACTTCAAAACCTTTTGATTCTAAAAATTTCACCGCCTCATCAGTATTTTTTCCAACTACTGAAGGAACGGTTAGATAAGCGCCATGATTGGTGATAACGCCTAACATCTGTAATACAGAAAATATTAAGAGAAATGCAAGCACTAATGAGACAAGTAAATTGACCCAAAATGGTTTATTGGTAATGAATTTAAACACTGAAGAATTTTATTGATTTTGAAAGAAAAATTCGAATTCAAACTTACAATTTTTAAATTAAAAACACTCGTCAAGCAATGCACTGTAAAAATCTTTTAAGGTCCAACCCATTGCTTTTACCTGCTGAGGTACTAAACTCGCTGCGCTTTGTCCCGGTACAGTATTGATTTCCAAAAGATTTGGCATTCCTGATTCCTGATTGTAGATGAAATCTATTCTAATTATACCATTACAATTAAATACACTGTAAGCTTTTTTTGCCTCTATTCTAATTTTATCAGCAGTTGCTTCATCTATTTCAGCGGGTGTAATTTCTTTACTGGCACCATCATACTTTGCTGCAAAATCAAAAAATTCATTTTCAGAAATAATTTCTGTGATTGGCAAGGTGATGATTTGCCCTTTTGACTTAAATACACCAATGGTAAATTCTCTGCCACTGATAAATTCTTCCACAAGAACCTGCTCATCTTCTTTGAAAGCTTTCTCTAGTGCATTTTCTAATTCTTCTGATTTATTCACTTTGCTAATACCCAAACTGCTTCCACCATTATTGGGTTTCACAAAAACAGGCAACTTTAATTCTTTTAGAATTTCTTCAGGAGTAGTTGGGCTATGTTTGAATAGATGCAAAGACTTAGCAACTGGAATACCAGCAAAAGCAGCTACTGCAACTGTATATCTCTTGTTGAAAGTAAGAGCAGAACTAGCTGCATTACAAGATGTGTAAGGAATTTTCAGACAATCGAAGTAGCCCTGTAATTTCCCATCCTCTCCTGGTGTTCCATGAAGACCAACAAGAACAGCATCAAATTTTATTTTGACTCCATTATCTATTATTGAAAAATCATTCTTATCTACAAAATGTTTTTGTTGATTTTCATCTACATAAAACCAACCATCAGGATGAATATCTATCAAATAACAATTCCACTTTTCTTTATCGAGATTGTCATAAATAGTTGCAGCACTTTTATAGGAAATAACCGATTCACCTGAATAGCCACCGGTAACTAATGCAATATTTTTTCTCATGTTGGGGATTAATTATAAGCAAAGAAACAAAAATGTAAGTGGAAATCAGCTTTTTACTGAAATTATTGAAAGTTTTGATTTTCATCATTGTAATCAATTCCTTCATTAACGGAGTTTAGCAACAGTTTCCATTTGCCATCAAGCTCTTTCTTCCAGATATGTGTGTAGGTTCCAAAAAAGGAAGTGTCTTGATGTTGGGGGTGTAACACATAAATTCCATATGTAAAACCTAAATCTCCAGATGCTGCAACCACGGCATGCTGAGGGTCCCATGTTAATGAGTAATCAGCATCATTTTGTTGAATCAAAAAATCAATAGCAGCACCTCCTTTAAGTGGCATATGATTTGGTCGAAGCAACACTCCATTACTATCAATGTATTCAATGAATGCTGATTTCATACCCTTCTCTTTACTCATGGCAGAAAAGGAACGATCAAATTCCATCAAGTCTAAAGAATGGGAAGCATTGTCTTCAATAGATGTTTTTTTTTGCTCGCTACATGAAGCAAAAAATAAAGTAAACATTAAAAAAGTGTAAAGGATAAACCTCATTTGTATTTTGATTTTTCCAAAATAAAAACATCAGTTCAACATTGAATTTATCTTGGCTTAATTGAAATTACAAATGTAATTTTTCTTTCTTGGCCATCAATTCATCTACGGTTTCGCGATACATTTCATCAGGAACACAACAATCAACAGGACAAACGGCTGCACACTGAGGTTCTTCATGAAATCCTTGACATTCTGTGCACTTATTGGGAGTGATGTAATAAGTATCGTTGCTGAAAGGTGTCAATCTTTGACCGGCATCAACCTGAGCGCCATCCATCAAAGTATATGCACCCTGAACTGAAGTGCCATCTGAAATCGCCCATTCTACGCCACCTTCATAAATAGCGTTATTAGGACATTCGGGCTCACATGCCCCGCAGTTAATACATTCATCGGTAATCTTTATTGCCATCTTCGTAATTTTGGTGTAAAAGTAATATTAAGCGCATGAATTTACAAAAACGGATTGATTTAATGTCATTCCTGGGTGATTACCTCAAACAAAATCCTGAAGATTGGCAGTTTGCAAAGCAAAAAGCCTCTATAAAAAATCCTTGGTTTACAGAAAATTTTATTGAAAAAGCAACTCAAAATATCATTGAACATTTTCTTGATAAATACAAACTTACCCATTGGGCTGCTCATTATCATCTGGACGACTTGATAAAACCCGCTCATGTCGGTATTGTCATGGCTGGCAATATTCCTATGGTAGGCTTTCATGATTTGCTGACTGTTTTTATCAGCGGACACAAACAATCTATAAAACTTTCATCTAAAGATGATGTACTCATTTCATTCCTTGTTGAAAAATTATACGAACAAAACCCTAACACAATAGAGTACATAAAAATCGCCGACAATCTTAAAGGATGTGATGCCTACATAGCAACTGGCAGTAACCAAAGCGCACAACATTTTGTAGAATACTTTGGAAAATATCCCAACATCATTAGATGCAATAGAACTTCTGTAGCGATTCTTAATGGCAATGAGTCCAAAGAAGAACTTGAAGCACTTTCAGAAGACATTCACATGTATTATGGATTAGGTTGCCGTAATGTCACTAAGTTATTTGTTCCTGAACAATATGATTTTGTTCCTTTGTTGCAATCCTTTCATAAGTTTTCTTATTTCAGAGACTATCACAAATACAGTAATAATTATGATTTTCAATTGTCGCTTTTGTTGTTAAACAACAATATATACATGACCAATGAAACCACCTTATTGGTTGAAAACAAAAACAATTTTTCAGCCATTGGTGTTGTACATTATGAATACTATCATGAACAAACAAATTTGAAAGAATTACTGAATAACAACAGCGAAATTCAATGTATTGTTGGTGAGCATTTTATTCCCTTTGGTGAGTCGCAACAGCCAGGACTTTTCACCTATGCGGATGGTGTAGATACCATGCAATTTTTACTCGGATTATAGCATCTACGAAGGTCTTACTAATTAAATGTTAAACATGACAGTTTAATTAACTCAATTTGGCAGACAGTAATTAATTTGCAGCCCGAGGCATGAAAATTGACACTAATAATTTATAAAATTAAACTACATAAAAAATGAAAATGAAACAAGTATTGGCCACTATCGGAATCAGCGCCCTTACTACACTGGCCGTAGTTTGGGGTTATGGAAATTTTGAAAAAAACAACAATAGTTTTGGAGGACAGCAAAATGGAATACTGCCATCTAATTACAAATTGGCAGGACTAACCGACGGAGGTAATTTGCCACCTGGAGCAGTAGATTTTATTCAACCTTCTTCAATTGCTTTACCGGCTGTTGTTCACATCAAAACAAAAACCAACGCGAAACAGGTTACCAACAACTTGCCTAGAATGAGACAGCAAAACCCATTCAGTGATTTTTTCAGTGATGATATGTTTGATCAGTTTTTTGGCGGCGGCAGAATGAATATCATTCCCGAACAAAAAGCTTCTGGATCTGGTGTGATTATCAGTGATGATGGGTTCATCGTTACCAATAATCATGTCATTGAAAATGCAGATGAGATTACCGTAACATTAAATAATAAAAAAACTTACAAAGCCAAATTGATCGGCTCTGATCCTGCTTATGATTTAGCTGTGATAAAAGTGGAAGCCAATAACCTTCCTTATTTGATTTATGGAAATTCTGATGAAGTAAAAATAGGTCAATGGGTATTGGCTTTAGGATATCCATTAAATCTTGAAACTACAGTAACAGCAGGTATTGTAAGCGCAAAAGCAAGAAGCCTAGGTTTGAATAAAGACAAAACCGGAAACCCAGGCGGCGCCGTAGAATCTTTCATACAAACAGATGCCGCGGTAAATATGGGTAACAGTGGCGGTGCGTTAGTAAATGCAGAGGGCAAACTAATTGGAATCAATTCTGCTATCGCATCTCCTACA
>CALCNY010000082.1 GCA_937897585.1 uncultured Chitinophagaceae bacterium
ACATGGTATCAAAGTAATTCCAACCAGTGAAGTACGTAGAAACGGAGCCGAAAATGTAAGCCGAAAAGTATTACGTTACTTAAGTGACTGTACAGATATTTATGTGAGTTTTGATGTAGATAGTTTGGATTCAACGATTTCTAAAGGCACCGGAACACCTGTAGGCAATGGCCTTAGAGAAAGAGAAGCCGAAGATTTAATCAGCAAGTTCATGCAAAACAGAAAAGTATGTTGCTTTGAGATTACAGAAGTAAATCCAACACTCGATAAAGAAAATCTCATGGCAGAAATTGCATTTAATATTTTGCAAAGAAGCGTGAATATTTTGATGATGAATTAATTAATAACTTCAATTCCCAAAATAACAAAGAGACCATCTCTTTCGAGACAGCCTCCTTATTTGTCCTGTAATCAACCATTAAAACTATAAGCAATTAGTATCTATTGACAACATTCATTTGTCAAATGTTTTTGAATTATTTTTTGATTTCTCTCCTGAATAATTGGTGTGAAATTGAGCATTCGGAAAAGTAAAAATGATTTCTTTTTCTGAAGCGGCTTTGATGATTTCTTTCTCTAGAAAAAATGCAGAAATATCTTGCGTATTGGCGTAGATGCTGCTATACAGGCAAATGCCAGTAATTGATTTGTCGTTTTTCATTGGGGTACGGATTAAAACTTGTGATATTTACTATCGAAATATCATAACACTTAACGCTGGAACAGCTAGTTTTATTTCAATGGCTTTCGTTTTTTTATCAATTAATTTAGAAGATAAAATATTATTCATGTGTTTTCCAGTACCCCAATAACGTTCATCATCACTATTGAAAATTTCATTCCATTCAGTTTTTCCTGTGAATACCATTCCGTAATCATTGTAGTTTCTTGCTGAAGTATTAATAACAATAATCAAATCATTTTTTTTGAGTTTCCCTTTTCGTTTATAGGCCATTACACCATCATGTCCTCTGTCGAGCATTAACCATTCAAATCCTTTGGGATCAAATTGATATTCATAAAGAGCAGGCTCTTCCTTGTACAGATGACTGAGCTTGCGAACACAGTCTTTCATTTTCTGGTGCGAAACATGTGTCAATAAATGCCAGTCGAGTTCTGATGCTTCATTCCATTCTGATGTTTGTGCAAATTCATCACCCATGAACAACAGCTTGGCGCCGGGATGGGTGTACATGTAAGCATACAACATTCTCAGGTTGGCAAACTTTTCATGTGTGTCTCCTGGCATTTTGTAAATCATTGGACTTTTCCCATGCACAATTTCATCATGACTGAGCGGTAACATGAAATTTTCGTCATAGAAATACATCATACTAAAGGTGAAGGTATTTTGTATATGATGTCTGTCGGCAGGATGTGCTTTAAAATACCTGAAACTATCATGCATCCAACCCATCATCCATTTCATACCAAAACCAAAACCACCTGAATGTGTGGGTAAAGTCATGCCCGGCCAATCGGATGCTTCTTCAGCAATAGTTTGAATATCGGGAAAGTCATGGTATAAAATTTCGTTTAACCGTTTCAGAAAGTGAATGGCTTCGATATTTTCATTGCCTCCGTATTCATTTCGTTCCCACTCTCCTTCTTTCCTGGAGAAATCAAGTCTGATAATGGAATTCACTGCATCAACTCTGATACCATCACCATGAAAATGTTGCATCCAGAAATGTGCACTGCTAATTAAAAAAGAACGTACTTCTCCCCTTTTGTAATTAAAAATATAACTGTTCCAATCGGGATGAAATCCTTTACTCATATCTGCATATTCGTAAGTATGTGCGCCATCAAACATGAATAAACCATGCGCATCGCCAGGAAAATGAGAAGGTACCCAATCGAAAATGACGCCAATATCATTATTATGAAGTTCATCAATCAGAAACATCAAATCTTCGGGTATGCCAAAGCGTGAGGTAGCAGAAAAATAACCTGTACATTGGTAACCCCAGCTTCTGTCATAAGGGAATTCCATCACAGGCATTAATTCCACATGTGTAAATCCCATTTCCTTTACATAAGGAACAAGTCTTTCAGCAATTTGTAAATATGAATTGAAACTTTCTTCATCATTTTTATCAGGTCTCATCCAGCTTCCTAAATGGACTTCATATATATTCCAGGGTGCATCAAGTGAATTGTTTTTCTTTCGTTTGTTAAGCCATTTTTTATCTTTCCATGTATAATCAAATGACCAGGTGATAGACGCGGTTGCTGGCCTTTTCTCTGAAAAAATCGCATAAGGATCGGCTTTCATGACTTGCACGTCATTGATGCTATTGATATGATATTTATAACAACAACCTTTTCCAACATTTGGAATAAAACCTTCCCAAATACCGGAATGGTCTAATCGTGGAAATAATGGATGTAAGCCTGTTTCCCAATTGTTGAAATCTCCCACTACCGAAACAAATTTTGCATGTGGAGCCCAAACGGCAAAATAATACCCATTGGTGTTCAATATATTCAATGGACGGCTTCCAAAATAATCATAACCTCTTGAAAGTTCTCCTTGCTGAAAGGATTCGATGACATTGTTATTAAATAATGAGTAATTCCAAACAGAGCCGGAAGTATCAATAAAATGTTCATCTTCGTATGCCATTGTTTATCTTTGTCTTCGATTTTTAATTGAAAGTTCCTAAAATTAGCACAAGTTCGCCTGCCGAAAAATTATTTAATCTGTATGGTGGAAATATTTAAAAATATGAATACTTCAAAAATTCTTTTATCGTTCGCTTTTTCATTGATATTAATTACGGCTTCGGCTCAAAAAGTCAGTCAAACAGGAAAAATAATCGATGCATCCGGACAAATGCCAATCTCCAATGCAATCGTTATGTTATTGTCGGCATCAGATTCAAGTTTGCTGACTTTTACCAGAACCAATGCAGATGGCAGTTTTGAACTTAAAAATGTACCAGTTGGCAAGTGCATCTTTATGGTTTCTCATCCATTGTATGCTGAATATGTAGATGATATAGTGATTAAATCAGGTAACGAAAAAATTAAGCCTGTTTCATTAACCAATAAGAGCAAGTTGCTTGAGGCTATCATTATCAAAACTGGAGGTGCCATTAAAATAAAAGGAGATACTACTATTTACACAGCAGATAGTTTTAATGTAAGTGCCAATGCAAATGTAGAAGAATTATTGAAAAAATTACCCGGTATTCAGGTGGATAAAAATGGAGAGATTAAAGCTATGGGTGAGAAAGTAGAAAAAGTGTTGGTAGACGGCGAAGAGTTTTTTGGCGATGATCCGGGTATGGCGGTAAAAAACCTTAGAGCCGATGCCGTAAAAGAAGTTCAGGTATTTGATAAGAAAAGCGAACAAGCTGCATTTACAGGAATTGATGATGGTAAAACGCAAAAGACCATCAACTTAAAATTAAAAGAAGACAAAAAGAAAGGTTATTTCGGAAAAATAAGTTTGTCTGGAGGTGCCGGAAAAGATATCACCAATCGTTTCAACAATAATTTGTTGTTTGGTTCATTCAAAGGCAAAAGAAAAATTTCTGCATTTGTGTTGAATGGCAATACCGGACAAGATGGTTTGAGCTGGCAGGAAAATCAAAAATATGGAGGATCAGATGACAACAATTTCGAGATGATGGATGAAGATGGCATTTTTGCATTTTCGTTTGCCCGTTCGGGTGATGATGAAATTTATATCAATCCTGAAAATGGATTTATGAGAAATGTAAATGCAGGCGTTCAATACAGTAATAAATGGAATGACAAACACAATTTCAACTTCTCTCCCAAATTCAATCAACAGGATTACAGCAATATCAAAAACACCAAAACGATAACTCAATTAGGTGATTCTGCTTTAATTGAAAATTCAGAAGTAAATACAAAAATCAATCGTTATAACATTAAAAACAGCGTTATTTATGATGTAAAAATTGATACCAGTAACAGTCTGAAAATGACCTTAAAGTATAATTATTTTCACTCTGAAAGTGATGAATCAATCATATCTGGCACATCAGGAAGTTCAGGTGCGTTAAAAAATTCAACATCAAGAAATTCATCAATCAATTCAGACAAATATGCATTGATTGGTAATATTATTTTCAAGCATAGATTTTCAAAAGCCAGAAGAACATTGTCGGTTACTGCCGACATAAATGCAAATAATTCGAATTCTGATAATTATTTGAATTCTGTAAATACTGTTTACTCCGGATCTTTTCCTTTTTCTATAAATATCAATCAGTTGACCCAATCTGAAAATAGTGCTAAGAAAATTTCTACCAAATTAATTTACACGGAGCCACTTTCTAAAAATTGGTCTATGGAATTGGGTTATGAATTGTCATTAAATGATGGTTTGAATAATCAAACCACTTATGCAAATGCTCCCAATGGATATACAGATGTTGTGGATTCTCTTACCAATGATTTCAAACAAAATATTCTAATTCACAC
>CALCNY010000083.1 GCA_937897585.1 uncultured Chitinophagaceae bacterium
CAAAACCCAAACGCTTAAAGCCCTCATAAGTTACCATGGTAATGGATTTCTCCGGAACAGCTTCGCTAAGGTTTATTTTATCAACGATATCTGTTCCAAGGTTAAACCAGTCATTAACGGTGATGCCTGTGTGCGACAAAACTCCCGACACAAATTCACCGGTCTTTTTATCCGTGAATCCGATAATCTCATTCATCCACTTTTTATAAGTGGGCTTTGGAACAACAACCAGTGGTCTTTTACATTTTCCCGAATATAGATTGTGAGCTAGATTGACAATAGCTGTCATGGTTTTTCCGACCCCCACATCAAATGCGTTGATACCGGAACCCATGGCCTCCATAAACGCAACCCCTTCACGCTGTATGTCGGTGATTTGAAGAAGTCCGGATTTGAAGCGAGCTGAACACTCAAAGCCGATGGGCACTTTGGAATAGTTAATGTCTGACTGTCCGTTATACAGACGGTTCCATGCATAGTCCAAACGCTGCTGATCCTCAAAGGCCAGTACCTCATGTAAAAACTTTGAAAACAAATATTCACCCTCGATTCTTGCATTTGCTTTCAGCTCTGCTTTTTCTTCCTTACTCATTTTGTCATCACGAAGGGCACGATTAGCAATGTAATAATCCGCAATATCCACCGGTGAACTTTTCTCAAAATCAGTGTCCTGGTTAAGTGTAAAAAGCCACTTAATAAATACATGTTGCAAAGTGTATTTAGTCTCTCCGTCAAAACGGATATTGATTTTCTCCCGGTCTTTTTTACGCTCAAGCTTTCCGTTGACCTTTTTTAATTCTTCTGAATTCTCCAACTCCATAAATTCCTCACGAACCTGTGTAATGAAAAACAGATTGCCGTCCTGGGCAAAGTCGGAAATGGCTGTAATGATTGGTCGTTCTTTCTCGTCCGGATTGGTTACAGAAAGCATCTCCGGCTTAGCATCTTTGATTGCTTTCAAATGCTTGTCATAGACATCATCGTCCCAGTGTTTTAGAATATCCTCTTTATCCTTTTCCAACTGCAACTCACGGTCGTACATATTTCCGTAGGTGTAGATCGGAAAGGGAAGGAGTTCTCCGGAGGTATAGAACAAAGCTCTGGCTCTAACCAGGTCAAACAGTTTTTCTTCCAGTGCTTTTCCGGTTTGTTTGAGATAATACTTTTCCCAACCCTTCATGGGTACGCCTAACTTTCGTTTATACCATACCCAACCTATAATCTCTGCTTCAGTAATCCCTTTATTGTAGCGTAGAACCACATCATCAAAGGATAACACTTTGCCTTCAGTGTCTCCCAACCCTGACAGCTCGCCTGCTTCACGGAGTACTAGCTCAACCGTAGTGCGGTTGCCACTGATTCTGTTTGACAAATAAGGATTGATTGCACCTAGTGCGCTGATGTGTTGTATGCCTGATAGATAACTCATAGTTCTGTCATTTGAAGTTCTAATTCAAGAGCCAGTGCTTCCAGCTCCAATGTCTTTGAGGATGCTTTACCTCGGTTGGCTTTCATGAAATTCAAAAGATGAACATTGGCATCTCTAATTTCTCTGAAATTCACATTATCCTCGATATAGTCACCCTTGGTTATTTGTAAATTGTAATCCACTCCTCCTTGGTAAATCCTTGCTGTGAACTCCCCATTTGTGTACTCCACATCAAAATCCGGATCTTCCGCATCAAAGTATTTAATAGACCATTCAAAGGGAACAGGCAGGATTAAAAGCCCATCACCAATGCCATGACCAATCGTGTTTTCAATCCAAGTTTTATCTCCTTTAATGGATATTGGAAACTCCCTGGAAGTAGTAATAATTTCCTCTCCACAAACTTTTTCCGGATGCATGGCAAACCAGTTATTGAAACTGCATGTCTCTATGAGCGTTAGTGGCGTGTTTGGGATTTCCTTTTCCTTCATTTTTGCCTCACATAGATTCCGCTCCCTTGCTTTATCTCGCATCACTCCATTTCTGAGTAATGGCAAATCCGGATCATCATTTTGAGCCTGGGCAATAGCATCCCTATACACTTCAAGTCGTGCCCTGTAGTACATCGGAAGTTCCTCAGCGTAGCTCATGATTACATCATTTCAAGTTCTTGTTCAATTAAGGGTATTACAGCAGCAGGAATCATTTGGTCGTGCAACACTTTTCTAATCACCATTTCCTCTGCCTTTTTATAGCCCTCTCTGCTATGCAGCAACTCATATAGATTCGGAGCATTAGCTTCGGTTACTCTTTTTAATTGCTTTAGAATCTCACCTCTAAGTTTTGTTTCCAGTGCTGAAGTTTTCTCTATTCCACCAAGGCTTCGTTCATTTTCATCCAGGAATGAATAATAACCTTCCTTGGTCGTAATAATGTGGTCTAGCAGCCTGATGTCATAGAGTGCTAGTGCCTCTTTAAGTCGCTTGGTTATTACTCTATCCGCCTCACTTGGTTTTAGATTTCCGCTTGGATGATTATGTGAGATTATCACAGCCTTAGCAAGTGTTTTCAATGCCACTGCCGATACAATTTCAACATCCACCGTTGTAGAGTTTATCGTACCGGTTGAATGATGATAGTACCCAATTATTTTATTCGCTTGACTTAAATACATTGCCACAAAATGCTCCTGCACATCAATGCCTTTCAAAATAGTTTCACGAATAAATTGATATACATCATCAGAGCTGGTTACATTACCAAAGAACAAACGATCCCCTTTAAAAGTGACTTCAATCTCACGAACATTCAGCTCTGCATTTAACTCATCGAGCTGTTGCTGTAGTTCATCAAAGTTGTCTTTGTCGTACACAAAGTGTGGTTGGTACTGTTGTATCTTATAGTTCATGCGTTTGCTTTTCTTCTGAATACTAAAATATCTGTGGGGACTTGTGATGCCTTGAATACCGGAGGTAAACGATAGGCATCCACGAAGTCCGCTATGTCTTGTATCTCCATTTTCTCTCCCTGATAACTAATTCCATTTCGCATAAAATTGCTCGATGTTAAATACACCAGCAGGCCACCCGGACGAAGCAGCTTTAGTCCATAGTACATGAAGAACAGTTCGATTTGGTGCATCTTCGGCCTTGGAAAATATGAGCTGTATTTGTTCTTGTATTTACCATAAGGCGGATTACCAATGACCAGTGAAAACGGATAACCCTCTAGCCAAGTGAGTTTGTTTTTTAATCTCTGTGTATATCTTGGAGGCTCTAAAAATGCTGTCTCAAAATAGCCCTGATAAATGTGTGCATCAGGGTAAGTGATTTCAGCAATGCGTTTGGTTATTGGATTAATCTCAAAACCATAGCAGCGTTCTTTAAACGGAGCTGGAGCAAAGAATCTACCTGTGGCTAGTGACGGCTCCAGGATATTTCCCTTCGCATCAAAGCCATGTCGCATGGCAAGCTTCCACATCAGATCTACAATGTACTCCGGTGTATAAAACTCATAGAGCAACCCTTCACCGGTTGCTCCCTTTGATCCTTGTCCTCCGTCTCCTTCATATTGTTGAATAAAGGCTATGTCTTTTTGAGAATAGTTCTCTTTCTTGCTATCCTTCTCCTTAATAAAGGCTTCTATTTTCTTATTGAGTTCATACTGATTCATACTGGTTAGTTTTTTCTTTGAATTTGTATGAACTCCGAATAAGTTATGTGTGCATTGGGATTTTTAAGTGATACACGCTGCATCACTTTTCTTGGAGAAAATATCCATAGCCAGGGTTTCTCACGCTTTCCTTTAAAGACTACCTGAACCAGTGTGTCTCTTGAATTTACACTGACCTCCTGCGTTGAATCATGTGATATGCCTTGAATGTCATACCAGGCATCCTTGTAGTTAAATACCTTAACCCTAATAGTGTCACGAACAACACTATCTCTTAATCTTGTAGTAAATCTTTTCTCAGTGTAGTATGATGTAGCTGCAACGCTCTGTGCTGCTTTTGGATTGATTTGTAGATTTTTTATTTCATCTAAAAGTCTTGGATATAAAGTTCCTAACTCTTTCAATCGAAGCTGCATAACTTCATTCTCTGCTGCTAATTGCCCTGACTTGGTGTTAATTTGTCTTAGCTGCTGAACCGTCAGCTCCAGTGTCTTTTCCAGTCTGGATTTCTCCTTGCTCAAAGCGATTATCTTTCGTCCAAGACCTAACAGGAGTATGAATACGATTGCTATTAGCACTATCGTCAATAGTGTTCTTGTTGCTTTGCTCGTCAGTATCGTTGTCAGCAATTTCATTACTCGATGGTCGTTTAGTTTGCGCCCAGATGTAGGCTGATAAAATCGTCATCATGGCTGTGATGCTGCATGTGGCAACCATTTCCATTTTGGAAACAACTGCCAGCACTGTAATACAGGCAAGAAATAATCCTGCTATCACCGTTAACTTGAACCGTGTCTTTGTTGTCATTGGATTTGTATTTTAATATTTTGCTCATTGTTTACAGAACTGTTCTTTCCCAAATTCCACCCTTGCAAACTTGCAGCGTGAATTCTCCGGTTGCAGGGTCTTTGCCTAATCTAAAATTGCCATCCGCATTTAGCCTTGCCACATCATACACCCAGTAAATCCATGAACCCTCAATTCTGATAATCTGTCCACCTTTTTCAACTCCAACGGATTTGATATTTATTGGACTTAAAAATGTCTTTTCACCTGTTATGGTTTGACTGTTGCTAACATCAACAGCCCCATCAACCTGTTTTACTTTTACTTTCTCCATGGATTAATTAGTGTGTGTAATAAACTATGATTGTATCATCCTGCTCTGTGATGTAAGGCACAGATATTTGAATGACAATATTCCCCGGATTACTTTTTACATTCTCCACTAGCACGCCATTAAAAAACACTTGCACCGTTGCAGGATCAGTAATAGGAAAACTCAGCTTGATAGAGATAGCCTCATATTCTTTTGCAAATATGCCGTTGAACTGTTCCTTTGCTTTGTTCTGAATGGTTCCGGTATTACCCATTGCCTCCTTCACTTCAATAGCAATAGCCAACGCTTGCTGGCTGGTAGATGTTAGACCTTCGAGCTGTTTACCAAGGCCGTCAATCTGTTTAATTTTTACAAATTCTCCCATTATCTTTTAGTATTTTAATTCCAGGTATTTGACATAAATGATGTCGTTAAAATCGAGATTAAATCCACCATGCCAGTATAGAAATTTTCCGTCCGTATGGTAGTCTTTATCACTTCCATATTCATACAGCACGCCATTGACCGTAAAAAACAAATTCGAGCCGTCTGTGTCTAACACAAACGGAAATATGTTCTGTGTTTCCACTTTGGGAGACAACTTAAAATTGATGTTCTGCCAAACCAACTTAGGAACTGTGCCATCACCGCTGTCGGTTCCACTAAATGAGCTTATCCTATAAACCTCATCATGCACAATGATTTCATCATTCACCGTATCGCCAAGCATCTCCAAGATTTCTTTTGTAGAGAAGTTTCTTGATTCACCGGTTAGTATATGTCGAAGTGTAAATCCCATTACTTTTCAATTATTACTTTTCTTTCATTGTTTCTTTTCCAAATCCATCTCCCAACCCAAAACAACAGCGCAGCACCAACAAGACTAATTCCACCTTCAGCAACTACTTTAGGTGTTATAGCAAGGCTTTTTTTTTAGCGATGTCAAGTATCTTTTCATACAAATTGATGATGCTCGTTCTATAACCCTCACGGTTATCTCCATTGCTCTCACTGATGTATGGTGAGTATGAAATCTTCTGCGCATAGGCTTTGTAATCATTTGCCACGGAGTGCGCTGACTTGTATTTGCTGGCAATCAGTCTGGCAAAATCATAGAAGCTATCCTGTGGCGAAGGATAAACCCTGAACTTCAATTTGTATTGATTCTGTGCCTGGTATATTTTTCCATCCCAAAATTCATTGGGCGAGCCTCCAGCAGTGATGCCAAAAAAGTTATTGCTGTTCACCGCAAGACCCGATGTTCCCCAGGCACTCTCATGTGCTCCCTGTGAGAGAATAATCAAAGGATCCATTTTAAATCTTTCTCCTGCTGCCTTTGCATAAGGCAGATATGTCGTTACATAATGTTCTGACTTTATGCTCATGATTCTATTATTTTAATGTTCCTTGCATTAGCCCAGCGTTTGAGGTTTTGAATCGTTCTGAACTTGTAGTACTTTTCTTTACCTGCATTCATTGACATCTCAAGCACGCCAAGTAGCATGTTGCTGTCAACCATATCAATGGGCTGTAGCTTTTCATTTAGAATTTGCACCTGACCAACTGTTACCAATCGACCGGGCTTTATTGTTAATCCCTTGACTGACTTATCTTTTTTTACCACCGGATCAAAATAGTCCAATGGCTTCATCCAAGGTGTGTAATTTAATGTTGAAGGATATTTATCAAACATGGGTTTGTAGTAATCGAATATCTCTACATATTTAGTTGAGGCACTTACCCAATAAGTGAATTTCTTTTTATCCATAGCCTTGTAGGTTCCCGGAGCTTTTGCGCCATTGACCACAAAGCCAACTTCAATGAATTTTACATTGTTTACCTCATCAAAGTGTTGGTTTCCGGTGGCATATCCCAAAAACTCTCCGGGCTTTGCCAACCGAATAATATTGTTGTTCGAAAACACCTCATAAAATGCACCATGGTTGGTTGCATCCGGTGATTTACGAATAGAGACCTCTTTTATCGCTACGACTAAATTTGACTTTTGTGCAAATTTCACCGGAGGGGCTTTTACACCGGGCTTCACATCTTTCTTTGGATTGATACTTACTATTGTCAAGAACTTTGAATAATCCTCTGAAGAAAGTTCCCTCTGTAAGTCATCAAGTAAATTTGATTGATACAAGTCCTTGTAATTGCTTGACACTTCATCAAGATTAGTAACCTGCTTCGCTGTATCAAAAATCAACTCTTCATTTGTGCCGTCTGTACTCATGAGCCAACTAATACCGCTGGGATTCATGGCTGTTCTAAAAGTCATTGCCTGCCTGACAGAAGGCTTATCATCAGCCTGATTCTGCACTGCATTTTTATTCATGTTGGTAATAATCTTCTTACCAACACGATACACTAGGTAAGCTCCACCGACTATCAATAGTCCGTTGACCAGCTTACTGCGGTTATCTGAAACAACTTGTATGACTCTTTCTTTAATGGGCATTTTATAGCATTGAACGAATTTTCAAAAGCACCAAAGGATTGCCTATTTTCTTTGAAATAGAAATAAGCTCCTGTGGTTTGAATGTTTTTACAATGGTCTCCAAAGCCTGTTGCACTTGTTTTGTTTCAATAGCATTTTGTACTTGTGTACTTAATTTAATTTCACTGTTCTGCATTTGCTGACGGTTGTTTGTCGTTTGAAGTAGTGATGTATTTTAATATCCGTTGGATATTGGTTTTGTCTTTTTCCAGTTCAATGAAAAGAAGATAGATACTGCCAAGCTCCTGATTATTTAAGGTCTCACAGAACTCACTAATCAGACTGATGATGCTTTGTCTTTGCTCCGGTGGTTGCTCTTTTTTATCTTCCTCTTTTGAAGACTCCAGTTCTTTTTGCTCATCCTGACCGGATAGAAAACTCATAGCAGCAGCCATGGGTGTTCCGGTGAAAAACTTAGCAAGACCGGGCATTGCCATTCCAATAATGTTGGAGTAATATTCAATTTGCTTTTTGGCATCGAGCGTAGATTGCATATCAGCCACCTGAAACTCTAGTTCATCATTGTGACTTTTGAGTTGTTGCAATTCCGCTTGAAGCTGCTCAATCGTTTTTTGCCTTTCCAGCTCATTAAATCTTCGCTGTACCATTTCATTCACCTCGGCTTCTCCAAGACCCTGAAAGCTCCCAGTACTTCGAGGTATCTCATCTTGCATTTCTTCAACATTAAATGTCTTAGCCCAAATCAATACGCCTTTTTCTAAGTCCTTGAATTCAACTTTTACCTTATCGGGATTCTCACTCTTTTCATAGTTTCTTACTAGCTGTGAGAAATTAGTAACATCAGCCTGGTCAATAGCATTGAGCTTTTTTCCGTTTCTATAAAAAGTTGCATTGAATACAACACTGTTATAGCCTTGCTTCGGAAAAGTCTTAATCATTTTACAACAGACTTCATTAAGATGATATATTTTCCTTTTGCTCAATTCTGAATAATTTGAATAAACTCAATCGTTTTTTCCTCCGTCAATGCTTCCGGGAACTGAATACTAATAGTTCCTGAATAATCTTCAAGTCCTTGCAAAGTATTTATGTCCACAGGTATTCTTCTAGTTCTGCAATCCGAATGAATTAGCGTACCTACAGGAAGTTGCTGCGGATTTGTTAGAAACAATAATTGATTGTACGCATAGAACTGATAATACTGTACTCCAACTTCAAGCGTCAATCTATAAAACTGTTGTAATGCAGTTTCAACATTTCGCTGTTTGAGTTGCTGTTGTATGAATAGCAGTTGATCGTACATCGGTTTCTGTTTTTAAATATTCACATCTGAGATAGATAGACACTTTGTAAGGGGCAAACATTTTATTTAAGAGAGCCTTTGAATCTACTCTTCGAGTGTCCAAATAATAACCGGTCACTAGTTGTCCATTTATCAGTGGAATATCAATATCCCTGTAAAGAGGAATTATACCTGGTGATGCTTCAAATTCAATCACATCGTTGATATACAATTGCTTTCTTGAATTAAACTCAAGAGCCAATAGTCCAATTTCAGGAAGGTCTAAACCCGAGATTATGCCTTGCGTGTGGCGAGAAAGATAACCGGTACATCTATTAACATGTGACGGAAGCTTATGGCTTATTTCTACCACTTGACCCGGCTGCGTAACCTCTAGGCGAATAATGCTGTATCGAATGTCTGTCATTTGTGATGCTCGTGTGATTTATGTTGAGTTTCATTTACAAGCCACAGATAGACTTTTACATCGTATGGATAAGTTACATTGTAAAGTGTTCCTGGATCGGTGAACCTGCCTTCCACCGCAGAACCTCCGGCTTCAATTCTCTCTTCAAAATGAAAGAACTTTTTATTCGGAGCTACCTGATTACCACAAGTAAGCAATCGTACTTCATGTGCATCATCAAAAACCTCCTGACCATTGATTTTCAACCCCAGTGAAGTCCCAACAAGCATCCGGCTATCCGGCAAGGACACATAAATGGCCTTAACGATAGCAAAAAGCTTATCTGTCTCAGCCGTGAACCTTACTGATTCACCGGATGCATTAATCCGAATACGGATTTGTTGAAACTTATGATTTTTCATAGCTCAGTTTCTTTTTCCTTTTATGATTTGATAACAGAAGTACCCCTTAAAATTGCCTTCAAGTAAGACTTATCAGGCGCATTGCTTCCCCATTCCAAATTGAATTCAATGGACTGCTGGTCTTTAATCACTTTGGGATTATCCAAAATGTACAAGCCCTTGAAAATGTCTTTACCTTCTGTGAAGAACACTTCGTTTGAAGTATTAGGCACAAGCACCGTTCCATTGGCTTTGAACTCAAACTCACCATTACGAACATAGTCCGGAATGACATTGAAATTCACGGATGTCTGAGGCTCTGTGCCATCAGCAATACCAGCTAGCAACTGCATACCGTACAACAAGAAAAAGTTTCCTTTTTCCAATTTTCCGGATGAGATGTTTGAGATACCGACAACTTTGTTGTCATCATCTTTGAACATCTTAATTACCTTACTTCCGGCAATACTTTTTACCACATAGATTGCCGTGTCAACAGCCTGCAAGCTGTGATTGGCTAAGCCTTTCTGAATTTCATGAGGCAGCAAATGGATTCTCTTTTCAAATTCAGCACGACTGCGTGAGCCTGTTGATGCTGAATGAACGCGAGACTGCATTTGCATCTTGCGGTAAAACTTTTTCTTTGTAGCCACCGGGGCTGCATCCAACGCTTCCAAAAAGTCATCCTCATTGATGGCTCCTAAAAGGTTGTGTTCGCTTTGTTCGATTTCTCCGAGCGTAAACATGGTTATTGATTTTTAATGGTTGAAATAATTATTGTTTTGATTAGATGATTTCCATAAACTCTAATTCACCGCCGTCTTCTGTTCCTTCAACACTGCTGCTGCGCTCTCCAATTCTGTCAAGCTCTTCCTGAGTGTCCATGGGATTGGGATACGGCATATACACAGCACTTAGTGCAGGCAAATCAGGATTATATCTATCCACCTGAAGTTGAATCGGAGCAGATTCTCTGTAAACTCTTGGAGCGACTTCCTCGTCACTGCCCAGTCCGTCAAAATTTGCAAGTCCTGCTAACAAGTCTTTTTTCAAAATGACTTTTACACCACTAAGAACTCCTGATGCACCAACACCTGTAGCCAAAAGTTTCATGTGTTTTTCTTTGAGCATGATTGTTCCGGCAGCACCGGCAGCAATAAGAACTACCGGTCTTGCCATTGCCTTTGCGTTGAAGCCTGTTGCCGTAGCATCAACATTCAGGACTTTATCAATGAGCTTTCCGCCCACAGAACCCAAAACGACACCACCTCCGAGCATCGCCAGGTTTTTAACTTCTTCCATAACAGCCTGGCTGCTGATTTTGGAATGTGATTTTTTTCGAGTTGCCATGACTATTCGATTTTAAATGTTTGATTATAAAAGTTTCATTGCCTTCATGGGTAATTCCTTTTTACCTCCATGATGTGACTTTGATTTACTGTGATGTTTTTTTGAGTGATGTTTCTTTTTTGTGCGATAACCCGATAACGAGCTTTGTTTCTTTGGCTTTGAAACCATTCTGTAAATGCCATACGCCAGCAAACCACCACCTATAACAGCAGGCACAGGATTTTTCTTTATGAATTCCATAATACCGCCACCGGAAGTTGTACCGCTGTCTGTTGTAGTTGCATCAGCAGTGGTAGAAGCATCTGTAGTCGTGGAAGCAGTTCTTGCAGTAGAAGCATCTGTAGTTGTAGCGTTATCCGTTGCATTGTCTTGATTAACCTCTTTTAGTAAAGTAGAAGCCGTTGGATCGTTGGCTATTTCATTTGTAATGGTATTGGCATCTAAATTTTCATCTTTACCAACAAGCCCTGAATCTTTTAGAATCTTTATAACCGCTACAATGATTGGTGTTGCTGCTGCAATGGTAGAGGCTGTAATAGGTTCACCCAAACCCTCCAAATTGTCATACTCAACAATACCGTCAAGATTGCCTGCTTTACCTTTTAATATCGCATTACGAAGTGCGTTTCTTTTTCCCTGGAGTTTATCGGCAAAGAGTTTTTCCACCTTAGCAAGAGCATCTTTACTCTTATTCCAATAAGCCTCAGTGATACCTTTTGCTGCTGCCTGTTCCTTAGTGGCATAGCCCCATTTTAATTTGGAAGCCATTTTCTTCATGTTCATTTTCAATGCAAGCAAGAAGCCACCTCTTGCAGCTATTGACAATGGATTAAACCTGATAATTGCCTTACCAACATTTTTTAATCCTTGTCCAACTTTTTGAGCAGCATTTTTGATGCCTTTGAAAAAGCCCTTGAAACTTAGTCCATTGAGCATGTACTCATCATGATCTAACATTTCTCCTTCAACTCCGGAAAATCCATTGCGGATGTTTAACTGCTCTTCATTCTTTTCCAAAATAGAAAGAGCTTCATCACGCTTGTCTGTGTACCAATACTGAATAGCATAGTCCAGCATTTTGAGTAGTGCCTGCGGATCATCAACCGTTTTAACCATGTTGGGATTGGATGCAATACTGTTCCTGGTAGAGACAAGATGCTGGTACAACTTATCTAAATCAGTTTTTGCAGAAACAGCTCCAATGCTGTCACCTGCTAATCCTGGAGCCATTACTGCTAAGTCCAGGTCGCTATTTAAGCCGCTCAGTACAGCGACATTGATTCCGTTTAAACTCATGGTATAATCAAATTTGTCTGTGAAAGGTTTTTCGTAATTAAATTCTGACACCACACCGTCAATGCAGATATGCTCACCGTTGCTGTTAGGAACGACTACATACACATGTTGCCAGTGGTCAGCTGTATATCTAGTAATCCTAAACTTGTGTGGTATTTTAAGATTAGTCAGAATACTTGAAGTGAAAATGCTCATGCAATCGCAATCAACACCGCTCTTTCTGTCAGCCCATGTTCTAGCTGGTCTGCGAAGCTGCTCTAATCCTTTCTTGTCAAGCTTATACTGAATAAAAGAGTAGATAAACTCCCAAATTGACTGACAAGTCTCTTCAAGGGTTTTCTTTTTTAAAAGCGGAGCAATCTTGCTGGTATCAACCAGGTATTTATGAACCACTTTCTCCATTAGCTCCACCGTATCATCCACCTCACCGTCATTAATAATCACTCTATCTCTTTCATCAGGCAGAGGGAAATACTTTGTATAGCGACTGCCGTCACGGATTTGTCTAGGCCCCGAAGTGACATCTATAATTGGTGATATGTTGGCAGATAAATTCACTAAATGATTTTTTCAGGGGTTGATTGATAAAAAATGCCGTTGGCATAAGTTGAGAAGGTCATTTCCATAGGGATACCCAGTACCTGACCGAAGTTGCTCATGTTGCCTGACTTGAAAGCCGTCAATAGTTGAGGCAGTTTTTTCAGAATCCCAACAACAAAAGTGGCAATGGTAGTCCAGCCCAGGTTAAGCTCAATAGTATCAATTTGAGATACATTCAAAGGCTCAATGGTAATAACCTTATTCTCCGATGCTGATTGAGTAAGCAATTTCCCATTGGTCGTAAGCGTTACAACCGGTTTGGTGATGTTTACAGAATCCCTGCTAGGATTATTGATAGCCACCTCCGTGCGAAAAGCAATGCCCGACATGGTCACCTTATGAATACGAGGATTAACAAGCTTTGTAGAAATAGAATCGCCCACATTTTTCATGCGAATCAATTTGATGAGCCCATATGCCCCCAAGCCAATCAATCCTATTTTTACAATGTTATTCATCGTCTTTTGAATTTAAAGTTTGGCTGCATTTAGCATTTATGCGATCGGCAAGGTGATCCAGCACTTTTTTTACAACATAACCAACAGCAGCAGAAGCAGCTGCATAGACCATTACATTAGTGAGGGTCCCGAAGGAAATAGCCATTAAAACAGGCTTAACAGTGATGGCTTTCATTACACCACCAATCATGCCTGAAATGGTGGTAAAAGCGCCAGTGTCTTGTGGTTGATTCATAAATCTTGCCTTTTGAAAGAACAAGATTATGGAGAAGTGGTGAGAGGGATGCGACTTATGAGGACTTATGAAGACTTAAAGAGAGTTATGAGGAATTATGTATCT
>CALCNY010000084.1 GCA_937897585.1 uncultured Chitinophagaceae bacterium
TTCAGGTGGAATGCCAAACATAGAACCTGTGGCTAAAACCACTACCAGTGAAGCTCTTGGTACACCAGCGATTCCTTTACTCGTTAACATAAATACCAATAACATAGCAATCTGAGTTCCCAAATGATCTGTTATAGAAGTAATGTTATAAGCTTGTGCAATAAACATACTGGCGAAAGTCATATACATCATGCTTCCATCCAAATTAAATGAATATCCTAATGGCAAAGTGAAAGAAACAATTTTGTTGTCACATCCAAATCTTTCCATTTCTTCCACCAACTTTGGAAATACCGCTTCGCTACTGGCTGTGTTAAAAGCAATAGTCATTGGAGAAGACAATCTTTTCAAAAGCACTTTCAATCTGTGTTTTAAAATGATATAGCCGACCAGCAATAAGATTATCCACAACACGGCTAAACCCAAATAAAATGAACCGATATAGTAAGCGTATGTATTTAATATACCTAATCCTTTTAATGCAATTACCGCAGTCATTGCCCCAAATACTCCAACAGGTGCAAGACTCATAACATAAGTCACCATTTTCAAAACAACATGAGTTAGTGAATCCAATGCTTTAATTATAGGCTCGCCCTTTACGCCAATTCCAGTTAATGCCACTCCGAAGAAAACGGAAAAAATTACCAATTGCAGAATCTCGTTATTGGCCATTGCTTCAATTACGCTTCTTGGAAAAACATGTTCAACAAATTTATCCAAAGAGAATTCTTTTGTTTTACCGAGCATGTCTTTTGCTCCTTCCAAATCTGCATTGGCGATATTTACACCCACACCAGGTTTTGTAATGGAAACTAAAATCAATCCTAATGTCAAACTAATTAATGAAGCAGAAACAAACCAAATCATGGCTTTACCACCTACTCTGCCTACCGTTTTCAAATCACCCAATTTTGCGATACCTACTACTAAAGTGGCGAATACCAGAGGCGCAATTATCATTTGTACCATTCTTAAAAATATGGTAGCGAGTAATTTTATTTTAGGAGCAAAATCTTTTATAAAATCAGGAGATGCATTTTCATGAATCAGATACCCGGCTAATATACCTGCAATCATTGCAATAACTATGTAGGTAGTTAGTTTGCTTGATTTGGGTGAAGCAGAAGAATCGTGATGCATATCTTATTTTTAGTTTCGCAATGTAATATAAATATGAATGAAAATAATCAGTCAAATCAAATTAGAATAATTGTTTTGTAAATGTTTCGGCTTATCAACAAATAATTTCTTATTTTTCAGAAATATTTTTTACCAAAAACTAAAATAAATGGGATTATTTACTAAGAAACCTATGCACTTACTGCTGGAAGAAGCAGGAGATTCAGAGAAAGGTTTAAAACGTACACTAAGCGCAGGCTCATTAGTTGCCCTTGGAATTGGCGCTATCATTGGAGCAGGATTATTTGTAAGAACAGCTGCTGCTGCTGCACAAAATGCCGGTCCTTCTGTAACAATCGGATTTATCGTAGCCGCTATTGGTTGTGCATTAGCAGGATTGTGTTATGCAGAACTTTCATCTTCTATTCCCATTTCTGGAAGCGCTTATACCTATACTTATGCTACTATGGGAGAATTATTAGCTTGGATTATTGGTTGGGATTTGATTTTAGAATATGCAGTTGGAGCTGCAACAGTTGGTATCGCTTGGAGTGAATATTTGAATAACTTATTGGTTCATGTATTTCATATGAAGGCGATTGCTTATGAATGGTGCCACTCTCCTTTTGAACATTCTGTAGCTGATGCCGCTGGAGTTGTTCATACCGGAATCATCAACTTACCTGCACTAGGAATTGTAGCCGCGTTGAGTTTGTTGCTCATCAAAGGAACTCAAGAATCTGCTTTTGTAAATGGATTGATTGTAATTACTAAAGTTTCCATCGTTATTTTAATCATTATTTTCGGTTGGAATTTTGTACAAGCCGGAAATCACACTCCTTATATTCCTGAACCTACAATTTATACAGATAGCCAAGGTGTCGACCATCATTTTGGTGGCATTATGGGTATTTTGGGAGCTGCTGGTGTTGTGTTCTTTGCCTTCATTGGTTTTGATGCAGTAAGTACTGCTGCTCAAGAAACTAAAAATCCTAAAACAGCGATGCCTATTGGCATTTTGGGTTCTTTGGCTGTTTGTACCGTGTTGTATATTTTGTTCGCACATGTTTTAACAGGCATCGCTCCTGTAGAATTTTTCAGAACAGACGGTAAAGAAGCTTCTGTTGTAGCTGTAATTAATAAATTCATGCCAGGTTATGCTTGGTTAGGCAAATTGGTAACGGTAGCTATTTTGGCTGGTTTCTCATCTGTTATTTTAGTGATGCTACTTGGTCAAAGTCGAGTATTTTATTCTATGAGTAAGGATGGTTTGTTGCCAGATACTTTCAGTCATTTACATCCTAAATTCAAAACACCACATAAAGCCAATTTAATTATCCTTGTTTTGGTTGGTGGATTTGCTGCATTTGTTCCAGGCGATATTGTAGGCGACATGACAAGCATAGGAACTTTATTTGCATTTATTCTTGTATGCAGCGCGGTGATTATTTTAAGAAAAACAAATCCTGAATTACACCGTGAATTCAAAACACCATTAGTACCGTTAGTTCCTATTTTAGGTATTATCGTTTGTGCAGCGATGATCTTTGGTTTGGGCTGGACTAATTGGGCAAGATTGTTTGGATGGTTGGCTGTAGGAATGATTATCTATTTTGGATATAGCAAGAAGAGAAGTCATTTGAAATAAGAAATGCCTTCTTCTCACAATATAATAAAAGCCCACGAATTTATTTCGTGGGCTTTTTTATTAGGCCCCCTGTCCCCCAAAGGGGGAACCACTAAATAAACTTTACAAAAACGTGAGGTAAAGAAATAATTCGTGAATTCGTGAGCCCCAATCCCCCGAAGGGGGAAGTTATCAATCAAAACATGAAAAAACTTTCTTCGTTCTTTGTATCTTAGATCCTTCGTGGCAAAAAAATCTTTAATTGGTTGTTAACTCAGCATAACAAAATTAACTCCCCCTTCGGGTGATTTAGGGCGCTACCTCCACCTCATCAATAAATATATGTGTATCTCCTCCCGCGCCTTCATGCCAACTCGGTAATTTGCCAAATTGTTCTGCTACTATTTTTATATAACGACATGGTTGTTTTTCAAAAACAGCTTCTACTTTTTTAGTTTGAGGATTTACATCTTCAATAGGTATATAATTTTCTCCTAAATATACTTTTTCAAAATTCACGCCATCTTGTGAAATAAAAACACTTACTTTCTTTGGCATCACAATCCATGCACGAACATCTTGTAAAAAACCGATACTAACTTTTGAAACGGTTGTTTGTTTTTTCAAATCAATAATCATTTCAGGGTTTTGTAATTGATACCCTTGCCAGTTACCCATGCGCCAATTGGTTGTTCCATGAATACCGTCGATTAAGCCATCAGCCCCACCACCATTGTATTGTGGCTCGTAGGTTGAGTTTAATTTTACAGACCAGTTATTTGATTTCTTTCTGAATGATGCAGTAGTGATAGCGCTTTTTATATTTTCCTTATCAACAGCAATTGCCTTGAGTTCCATTGAGCTATCAATCACAATTGGATTTACATACAATTTCATTTTCTCATTTGGTAATTCTCCATTTGTTGAGTAATAAATTTTTACTTCTTTCTGAGGAGATGAAATCGAGATGGTTTTCTTTCCGGTAAATGAAATATTTCCACCTTCAATAATGGGATTCAATACAATTTTAGAATCGTTCATGTTTGACAGCTCTTCGTCATTGTTAGGAAGCGTAAAGCAATTAACCGGCTTATCAGTCATATTGAAAGTAACCAAACCCCCATTGGCAATATCATCGTGATTTAAAAATGGATATTGCCATTCAGTTGGTTTTAATTTTTGAGTGGTACTCAACAAAGTATTTTGAATGTAAAAATTCTTTTCGTTTTTATTAACCGAATTCACCACAAAAGACTTCCCATTTTCGAGATGAATTTGCACCAAACTAAATTGTGGTGAGCCAATCATGTATTTGTTGTTTCCCGGTGTTACAGGATAAAAGCCCAATGCGCTCATCACATACCAGGCGCTCATCTGCCCGCAATCCTCATTACCAATTAATCCATCTGGAGAATTCTTATAAAACTCATTCATAACTTTGTTTGCATAAAACTGAGCTTTAGCAGGATTATCAGTATAATCGTATAGGTAAATGATATGATGACTTGGCTCGTTACCATGTGCGTACTGACCAATCAATCCTGTGATATCACTTTGATCTCTTCCTGTAGTTTTGGAATTTTCATTGAATAAAGCATCGAGCTTGGTTTCCAGCTTTTTCTTTCCGCCCATCATGCTGATATAACCATTGATATCCTGAGGAAAATAAAAAGAATATTGCCAACTGTTGGCTTCTGTGAAATGATTGTTGACTTCACGTGGATCAAATGGCGAAATCCAACCACCATTTTTACGTGGACGAACAAATCCCGTTTTAAAATCAAGAATATTTTTGTAATACTGAGCGCGCTTAATAAATTTCGTGTATACGTCATTGTTACCTAAAGACTTTGCATACATGGCAATGCAATAATCATCATATGCATATTCCAAATTTTTACTTACACTCTCATGTTCATCTTCTACGGTAATCATTCCATTAGATATCAAAGCTGGCAAACCTAGATGATTCCAATTGGCTGATTTCATCATGGCCTCTAACGCCAATGTGGTATCAAATTGATTGATGCCTTTCATGTAAGCATCCACAATAACAGGAACACTGTGATAACCAATCATACAATCTGTTTCGCAGGACGACAATTCCCAAACGGGCAATCTTCCTCCTTGTTGGTATTGAACTAGAAATGTTTTGATATAATCTAAGCTACGTTTCTGATCTATGATTGTATACAATGGATGTGCAGCGCGGTATGTATCCCAAAGAGAAAATACGGAGTAATAAGAAAAATCTTCTGCTTTGTGGATCTGATTGTCTCTGCCACGGTACTGACCATCGATGTCCATATTGATATTTGGTACAATTGCAGTGTGATATAATGCTGTATAGAATATAGTCAACTTGTTTTTATCCGTGGATTTAACTTGAATTTCAATGCGAGACAATTCCTGGTTCCATTTTTTTTGAGTTTCAGATTTCACTTTCATAAAATCAGCACCTGCCGTTTCCGCATCAAGATTTTTTTTCGCACCATCTATACTTACAGGAGAAATCGCCACTTTAACATATATATCTTTTGATGTGCTTAAATCAAAAGAAAAAAAAGCCTTTAAATTTTTTGAGTTATCTACATTTTTAATACTATTTTCTATCAGCAGATCATTATTCCAAATCCCCATTTTTTTAATGGGTGAAGAAAATTTCATTACAAAATAAACATACTGATTATCAGCCCAGGCTTTGCTTCTTCTCAATCCGGAAACAGTAAATTCATCTTCTATTTTTAATGAAGACTCAAGCACTTCATCTCTATGTTTTAAATCAATAACAACATAATTATTTTCAGGATTGGAAAATGTATAATGATGAAAACCTACTCTTTCTGTTGCAGTTAATTCTACATCAATGTTATCATCAATCAAATTCACTTTGTAATAACCGGGAGACGCTGATTCCGAATTATGGGAAAATAATGAACCATAAATTTTATTACTTGGAGAAGG
>CALCNY010000085.1 GCA_937897585.1 uncultured Chitinophagaceae bacterium
TGATACTTAAATGAGAAAAAAACAACTTTTATCAGTATTTATCCTCAAAATATTAGGCTTAATTACTTTCACAAATCGTAAATTCGCAACTCAAAAGTTTTTAAACATAAATACCTATCTATCATGAGTACAATTAAAGTTGCCATTAACGGTTTCGGACGCATCGGTCGTCTGGTTTTTCGTCAGATTTATAACATGCAGGGAATTGATGTCGTTGCGATCAACGATTTGACTAGTCCGGCAACATTGGCTCATTTATTAAAATACGACAGTGCACAAGGCAGATTCAATGAAAATGTAACACATACAGAAAATGCTATTGTTGTAAACGGACATGAAGTGAAAATTTACGCACAAAAAGATCCTGCTCAAATTCCTTGGGGTGCTCATGGTGTTGATGTGGTGATTGAAAGCACAGGCTTCTTTACTGATAAAGATAAAGCTGCTGCTCATATAACTGCCGGTGCAAAAAGAGTCGTGATTTCTGCTCCTGCAACAGGTGATTTGAAAACAGTTGTATTTAATGTAAATCATGCAATTTTGGATGGCAGCGAAACTATCATTAGCTGTGCTAGTTGTACAACCAATTGTTTGGCGCCAATGGCAAAAGCACTTAACGATAATTTCGGAATTGAAATGGGCATCATGAGCACCATTCACGCATACACAAACGATCAAAATACTCTTGATGCTCCTCATCCAAAAGGAGATTTGCGTCGCGCAAGAGCTGCTGCTGCTAACATCGTTCCTAACAGTACAGGAGCTGCAAAAGCTATCGGTTTGGTATTGCCTGAATTGAAAGGAAAATTAGATGGTGGTGCTCAAAGAATTCCTGTTATCACAGGTTCTGTAACTGAATTATATTCTTATCTAGCTAAACCTGCCACTGCAGAAGAGATCAACGCAGCAATGAAAGCAGCAAGTAACGAAAGTTTTGGTTATAATGAAGATGAAATCGTGAGCAGTGATGTTATCGGAATTCATTATGGTTCATTGTTTGATGCTACTCAAACTAAAGTAATGACAGTCGGAGATAAACAAATGGTGAAAACTGTTAGCTGGTACGATAATGAAATGAGTTATGTATCACAGCTAGTAAGAACAGTGAAGCATTTTGCAGGATTGATTTCGTAAAATATTGTTTCAAAGGTTCAAAAGGTTCAATAAGTTCAATTCGGTTGTCTTATTAAACTTTTTGAACCTTTTGAACTTTTGGAACTTCTTGAACAAACACCTAACCACAAACAACAAACTACAAACAACGCAATGAATACTCTTACAAATTATAATTTCTCAAATCAAAAAGCGCTCATCCGCGTAGATTTCAACGTTCCATTAAACGATCAATTTGAAATTACCGATGATACCCGCATGACCGCAACAATGCCAACTATTAAAAAGATTTTAGCTGATGGTGGCAGTGTGATTTTAATGAGCCATTTAGGAAGACCGAAGGATGGTCCAACTGATAAATATTCATTGAAACATTTAGTAAGTCATTTGAAATCTTTGCTCGGTGAGGTGAAAGTTGATTTTGCCAATGATTGTATCGGTCAAGAAGCAATTGACAAATCAGCAGCGTTGCAAAATGGAGAAGTGTTGTTGTTAGAAAATTTACGTTTTTACAAAGAAGAAGAAAAAGGCGATAAAGCCTTTGCCGAAAAATTGAGTATGCTCGGAGATGTATATGTAAATGATGCATTCGGAACCGCTCATCGTGCGCATGCTTCTACAGCTGTTATTGCTGATTATTTTGCAGCAGATAAAAAAATGTTTGGCTTATTGATGGAAGCTGAAGTAATCAGTGCAGAGAAAGTATTGCATTCAGCAGAAAAACCTTTTACTGCAATCATTGGTGGAGCTAAAGTTTCTGATAAGATTTTAATCATTGAAAATTTATTGAACAGAGCGACTGATATCATTATCGGTGGTGGTATGGCTTATACATTCTGGAAAGCACAAGGTAAAATCATTGGTAACTCTTTATGTGAAGATGATCGCATGCCGCTTGCATTGGAAATTCTGGCTAAAGCAAAATCTTTGGGTGTAAATATTCATTTGCCAATGGATAGTACTATTGCTGATAAATTTGCTGCTGATGCTCAAACAACAAATTGCGAAAGCTATGGCATCCCTTCGGGTTGGATGGGCTTGGACATCGGACAAAAAGCCGTTGCCGATTTCAGAGAAGTAATTCTAAAAAGTAAGACCATTTTATGGAATGGACCAATGGGTGTTTTTGAAATGGAAAAATTCCAAAATGGAACTAAATCAATTGCATTGGCCGTTGCCGAAGCCACAAGTAAAGGCGCATTCAGTCTGGTTGGCGGTGGTGATAGCGTTGCAGCTGTGAACATGTTCCATCTCGCTGATAAAGTAAGTTATGTATCTACAGGCGGAGGCGCCATGCTTGAATATTTCGAAGGGAAGGAATTGCCTGGGATTGCGGCGGTGAAGAAGGGTTAAGGGTTGGGGGTTGTTTTGTTCAAAAGGTTTCAGAGATTCAATTTGTTCAACCTAGCCCACGGTTTTAACCGTGGGAGAAAAATCAAAAAAGATAATTCCTCCAATTTCATAAAAGCCCACGGTTTCAACCGTGGGAAAAAAAGAAAAATTGTTCAAATGTTTTATAAGTTTCAATTTGTTTAATTGGTTTGTGGTGCATAATTTCATTACAGCACACGTTTTCTACCATCACCAAATCACCAAATTTTCAAATAATTCCAAGAGCCTATCGTATAACTATAGGCTCTTCTTTTTTGCCACAACCTTTTGAACTCATTCAACCTCCCAAACCTTTTAAACCTATCCAAAAAAACGCCTACTTTTATACCCTAAAATTTTTTAAGTGATCATCCCCGAATCAGAACTCATCCTCAACAACCGCGGTGCCATTTATCATCTCAACCTTCGCCCTGAAGAAATTGCTGAAACTATCATTATAGTTGGTGATCAAGGCAGAGTTGAAAAAGTAAGTCAACATTTCGATAGTATCGAATATCGCTTGCAACACAGAGAGTTTGTTACACATACAGGTTATATTGGTAAGAAAAGAATTTCAGCCATGTCAACTGGCATTGGTCCTGATAATATAGATATCGCATTGAATGAACTCGATGCACTTGCAAACGTAAATTTCGATACCAGAATCGTTCATCCCAATTTGACAAAACTAAATATCATTCGATTCGGCACTTCAGGCGCATTGCAACCTGATATACCTGTTGATTCTTTAGTTGCTTCCACTCATGGACTTGGTTTTGATAATGTGATGAATTATTATGTGCATGAAAAGTCTGCTGATGAATTGGAAATGATCAATGCGTTTATTGAACAGACAGGAATGGATACCCATATCACCATGCCCTATATTTTTAAAGGGAGTCAAAACTTAATAGATAAATTCGGAGATGATTTTTACAAAGGCATCACTGTTACAGCTCCCGGTTTTTATGGCCCTCAAGGAAGAGAGCTTCGTTTGAAATCCAGAACAAGAACATTTATTGATAAGTTGGCATTGTTTTCTCACAATGGTTATCGCATCACCAATTTCGAAATGGAATCTTCAGCAATTTTTGGTTTATGTAAATTACTTGGTCATGATTGCGTGAGCATTAATGTGGTTGTAGCCAATAGAATGATTCAGCAATACTCTAAGGATAGTCATGCTGCTGTAGATGTGATGATTGAGAAGGCGTTGGGGGTGGTGGTTTCGGAATGATGTTTAAAAGGTTTGATGAGTTCAAAAGGTTCAAAAAGTATTTTTGCAAACCTATTGAACTTATTGAACCACACGAACCTTTTGAACGACTGTATTCTTTGTCACTTATCCAAAATGCATTACTTTTAAAAATCATCATCCCCCAAACATGATAACAACTACACCCGATTTTACAGCTACTCCTCGAATTGATCAAGTTGGCGTCGAAGAGCGTGCCTCAAGATTTACCAAACGAAGCATTAAAGATGAAACAAAGCTGAATGGTCTTAAGTTGGCTTTGAACATGATTGATTTAACTACACTTGAAGGAAAAGATACTGATGGAAAAGTAAAGCAGATGTGCTATAAGGCTATGCATTTGCATGATGCTTATCCTGGTTTGCCTACTGTTGCTGCAATTTGCGTCTATCCGTCAATGGTAGCTGTGGCCAAAAAAGCGTTGGGCGATTCTGGAATCAAAGTTGCTTCTGTAGCTACCGCATTTCCATCAGGCCAGTCAACAAGAGACGTGAAGCTAAGAGATACAAAATATGCCATCAATCAAGGTGCAGATGAAATTGATATGGTGATTTCCAGAGGCAAATTTCATCAGGGTGAATATAATTTTGTTTTTGATGAAATTGCCTCGATAAAAGAAGCTTGTGGTGATGCAAGGTTGAAAGTGATTTTAGAAACAGGCGAATTGGGCACTTATGATAAAGTTCGTAAAGCCAGTGACATCGCTATGTATGCCGGTGCCGATTTTATCAAAACATCTACAGGAAAAATTCAGCCGGCAGCAACAATGCCTGTTACCTTAGTAATGTTGGAAGCTATCAGAGATTTCTATTACAAAACTGGAAAAAAAATTGCCATGAAACCTGCAGGTGGAATTTCCAAAGCCAAACAGGCATTACATTATTTGGTGATGTTAAACGAAGTGCTCGGTGAAGACTGGATGAATAACGAATGGTTTCGTTTTGGAGCGAGCAGTCTGGCGAATGATATTTTGATGCAATTGATGAAACAGAAAACGGGATTGTATCAGTCGGGGGATTATTTTGCGAACGACTAAATAAAATTCAGAATGAATTTTATTTAGTTCAAAAAGTTTCAAAAGTTCAATTTGTTCAATAGGTTTGACAAAACAACCTATGTCAACAATAAAAAGATTTGAAGAAATAATATCATGGAAAGAAGCCCGAGAATTAAATCGAGTTTTGAGAAAGCTAATTAAGGAGAAAAGATTTGAAAGAAACTTTGGATTGATTTCACAAATAGAACGTTCAGCAGGTTCCATCATGGATAATATTGCGGAAGGTTTTGAGAGAGGTGGAAATAGAGAATTTATTCAGTTTCTATACATTGCAAAAGGTTCGTGCGGAGAATTGAGGTCACAAATGTATAGAGCAATTGATGATGGTTACATTAATGAAGAAGAATTCAATTTGGTTTCAAATTATTGTAACAAAATCAGCAACCTCATTTTTAAATTAATAGAATATCTAAAGACATCAGATTTAAAAGGCCAAAAGTTCAATAAAGTATAGCGTGCAAAAAAAACATTTTGAACATCTTTAACTTATTGAACCTTTTAAACAACTAAATAACAACAACAATACAAATGGCTGCTACAAAAAAAAATACATTAAAACTCAAGTTCGATAGTTCTCGCAATTTGGCACCTGCACTAGAAAGTAAGAGTGTTGCAAAAATTGCTGAACGTTATGATTTATTCATCAACGGAAAATTTGAGAAACCTTCATCGAAAAAATATTTCGATACCATCAATCCGGCTAATGAAGAAAAATTGTCTTCTATTGCTGATGCCAATTCCACAGATGTCAATAAAGCAGTAGTGGCAGCAAGAACCGCCTATGAGAAAACATGGAAGAAAACAGCTCCAAAAGAAAGAGCTAAATATATTTATCGCATTGCAAGATTGATTCAAGAACATGCCAGAGAGTTGGCTGTGATTGAAACATTGGATGGTGGAAAGCCTATAAGAGAGAGTCGCGATTTTGATGTGCCTACCGCTGCCAATCACTTTTTTTATTATGCGGGATGGGCGGATAAATTGGAATATGCTTTTCCTAACAGGAACCCACAACCGCTGGGTGTAGCTGGTCAAATCATTCCATGGAATTTTCCATTATTGATGGCTGCCTGGAAAATCGCACCTGCTTTGGCAACAGGAAATACTGTTGTTTTAAAACCTGCTGAAACAACTTCTTTGACTGCATTGAAACTCGCGGAAATTATTCAGGAAGCGGATTTGCCTCCAGGTGTTGTAAATATCATCACAGGTGCAGGAGCTACCGGTGCAGCTTTGGTCAATCATCCTGATATCAATAAAATTGCATTTACTGGTTCTACGGAAGTTGGAAAAATTATTCAGAAAGCCATAGCAGGAACTAATAAAAAAGCTACATTAGAATTAGGTGGTAAAGCTGCTAACATTATTTTTGATGATGCCCCATTGGATCAAGCTGTGGAAGGAATCATCAATGGTATCTTTTTCAACCAAGGTCATGTATGTTGTGCAGGTTCGAGATTATTCGTTCAGGAATCAGTTTATAAAATCGTACTGCAAAAACTAAAAGACAGAATGGAGACTTTAATTGTAGGCGATCCTTTGGATAAGAATACAGATATCGGCGCCATCAATTCAAAACAACAACTCGAAGTCATTAATAAATATTTGAAACTCGGTCAGCAAGAAGGTGCGGAAATATTTCAAACCAACTGTGGTATTCCTAAAAAAGGATTTTACTGTCGTCCGACAATTTTTACCAATGTGGCTCAATCCAATCGCATTGTACAGGAAGAAATTTTCGGGCCGGTGTTAGCCATTCAAACTTTCAGAACTGAAGATGAGGTGATAGAAAAAGCCAACAACACACCTTTCGGACTTTCAGCAGGCGTATGGACAGACAAGGGTTCTAAGATTTTCAACATGACATCTAAATTAAAAGCTGGTGTCATTTGGGCAAATACATACAATAAATTCGATCCTGTTTCTCCGTTTGGAGGATTTAAAGAAAGTGGTTTTGGAAGGGAAGGGGGATTGCATGGCCTTGGTGCATACTTAAAGGTTTAGAAGGTTCAATAAGTTCAAAATGTTCAAAAGGTTCAAAAGGTTATAAGTCAAACGCCGATCAAATTCCCCCTTTGGGGGATTGAGGGGGCTCCAAACAACAAACAATAATTATGTCTACAAAAAGAGTAACAGTCCTCAAAACATACAAAATCTACATCGGCGGGCAATTTCCCAGAACCGAATCGGGAAGATATTATGTGGCGTCTAACCCTAAAGGTGAGCATCTCGCCAATATGTGCTTATGTTCTAGAAAAGATGTTAGAGACGCAATAGGAACTGCCCGTGGTGCATTTGGCGGTTGGAGCGCCAGAGCTGCTTTTAATCGCGGACAAATTTTATATCGTATCGCAGAAATGCTCGAAGGTAGAAAAGCACAATTTATTGAAGAGTTGATGTTGCAAGGTTCAAGTAAAGTTGCTGCAGAAAAAGAAATAACGCTTTCAATTGACAGATTGATTTATTACAGTGGATGGTGCGATAAATACCAGCAGATATTTAGTAGTGTGAACCCGGTGGCCTCATCGCATTTTAATTTCTCAGCATTGGAGCCAATGGGAGTTGTGACGATTGTTGCCCCACAACAATCTTCATTGATTGGCTTGGTGTCTGTAATGGCACCTGTTATTGCAGGAGGAAATACTTGTGTGATACTCGCTTCCGAGACAAAACCATTATGTGCTGTTACTTTTGCTGAAGTGTTGAATAGTTCTGATTTGCCCGGAGGTGTTGTTAATATTCTTACCGGAAAAGTTTCAGAATTATTATCTCATTTATCCAATCACATGGATGTAAATGCGGTTTGCTTTTCAGAATCAGATACATCATCCATTAAAATGGTAAAAGAAAATGCGGCATTAAATGTAAAGCGCACTGCATTTTATGAAAACGAAAAATGGATGAATGAAAACACACAATCTCCTTATTTCATCAATGATTTTCAGGAGGTAAAAACAACCTGGCATCCGATTGAAAATATTGGAGGGGCGAAGTCGGGTTATTAATCAGTTTATTTGAATTAACAATTTTTCGTATTATATATTGACTAATTTTACAAAAAATTAAAAACATGAGCACAGGAAAAATTACTTTAATCGTTATCGCTGCCTTATTTGTTATCGTTGGATTTTGGGGTTGTAATGGATATAATGGTCTGGTGAGTGCCGACCAAGGTGTAAAAAAAGTATGGGGCAATGTAGAAACCAATTACCAGCGCCGTACAGATTTGTATAGCAGTGTGATCAAAACTATTGAAGGTTCTGCCAATTTCGAAAAATCAACATTGAAAGAAGTAATGGAAGCCAGATCAAAAGCTACACAAATAAAAGTAGATATCAACGATCCTGCTTCATTAGCTGCTTATCAAAAAGCACAAGCCAATTTGCAAGGTTCATTCAGCAGACTAATGGCAGTTGCAGAAAACTACCCTAATTTAAAAACGACAGATGCATTCAGAGATTTTCAAGCTCAACAAGAAGGAACAGAAAACAGAATCAATGTAGCTCGTCAGGATTATAACAAAGCCATTGAAGATTACAATCTGAGAGTAAAAAGATTTCCAGGTGTAATATTGGCACGTTTGTTTGGATACACCGATAAGCCTTACTATAAAGCAGATGAAGGAACTGAAAAAGCCCCTGAAATTAAATTCGACATCAAGTAATCATTTTTCATGGCTCTTTATGAGAGCTTTAAGCCTATCACATGTTTTCAATCTTCAAAAAGAAACGTTTTTTATCTGATGCAGAGAACAAGTGTATTGTAGAAGCATTGAAGGCTACAGAACTTCTCACTAGTGGTGAAGTTAGAATATTCATTGAATCCCGAAATCCTTTGGTAAGCACTATGGACAGGGCGATGTCTGTTTTTTTTGAATTGCAAATGGAGAAAACACAACAACGCAATGCCGTGCTTTTATATATTGCCGTTAAAGATAAAGAAGTAGCCTTGTTTGGCGATGAAGGTATCCATCAGCAAGTAGGACATGATTTCTGGAACCAGCAAGTACAACAAATGGTTTCATTGTTTAAAGAGAACAACCTCACCGATGGGATTGTCAAATGTTTGGTTGAAGTTGGACATGTCCTCGTAGAAAAATTTCCTTATCAGGAAGGTATAGATAAAAATGAATTGCCAGATGAAATAGTGTTTGGCAATTAAACAACGCAACTCTTGAAACACACGATAAAAATATTATTTCTTTCTGCACTGCTGTTTTGTATTCAATTTGCATATTCACAAAACATTCCGTTTAAGCCCCATCCACCAAGGCTTGTAAATGATTATACCAATACATTAACGCAGGATCAGAACAATGCGATAGAAAGAAAACTTGAGGCTTTTGAAGATAGTACCTCTACACAAATTGCAGTTATTATCATTCAATCACTTGAAGGCTCAGAAATTAGCGATTATGCGTTGAAGTTAGGTCGTTCCTGGGGGATTGGTGGAGCTGATTATAACAATGGTGTTGTTTTTTTGATTTCGATTGGAGATAAAAAAATAAACATTTCAACCGGCTATGGCGTTGAAGGAGCATTGCCTGATATAACTGCAAAGCACATTATTGACGATGTTGTAAAGCCCAATTTCAAAGGAAGTGATTATTATAGAGGCATAGATGAAGGAACTGATGCGATTATCAAAGCTGTTAAAGGGGAATACCAGACACCCAGAAAAAAAGGAAGAGGAGTTTCCGGTTCAAGAGCCATAATGGCCATCATCATCGTTATCATATTACTATCATTATTTTCCGGCGGAGGTGGCGGTGGTTCATTTATGAGTAGTCGTGGACAAAGACGTTATGGAGGGCCAATGATTTTCCCAATGGGTGGTTTCGGCGGATCAGGTGGTGGAAATTCTGGAGGTGGCGGATTTGGAGGATTTGGTGGTGGTAGTTTCGGAGGCGGCGGAGCGAGTGGGGGGTGGTAGTAGCTGAAGTTGAAAAGTTTCAATACGTTTAAAACGTTTAAAAGGTTTCAGAAGTTAATTAGTATCTAGCATCTATATCCAGAATCTAGCATCAAGTGTCTATCATCCAGATTATGCTTTCAACTTCTTGAACTTATGAAACCTTTTAAACCTTTTGAACTTTATTTAAAAACACTATTCACATACTCCTCAACTTCTTTCCCTTTCGCTTTACTCAATTTATCGAAAGCTTTTTTATATCCTGGATCTACAAAACTTCTGTATTGCTCAGGAATCATTTTTCTGAAATTCATCATGTAGTCGATTCCAGTTTTGATTTTGGTGATATCATTTACTTTTAATAAATAATCAGCAAATTTTTCATTCATGCTAAATTTCTCCTGACTTGGAGGCAATTCGTTGTAAGTGTTAGCAACAAAATCAAAATCAGCTTCTGTTCCTTTTGTAATCAACACATCGATAATGACATTGCCTAAATCTCCTTTAGCATCACTGCTGTATTTTTTCGCCAATTCGTAAGAGCCGTCAGGATTCAATGCAGCTAAGCCTTTGAAAGCAGCTCCTGCAACTGAATAAGAGGAATCGTTGATAGCTGTTTCGTAAATAGATTGATATTTTTTATCTCCATTTTTTACAAGGAAATTCAATGCAGCTGCTTTTACATTTCTGTTTTTTTCAGTTTTAGCCAACTCTTCAATTTGAGAAATGATATTTGCATCGTTTTTCATTGAAGAAGAAGATAGCTTCTGAATGGTTGCAATTCTTAGTTTATAAAATTAGATCGGAAGAG
>CALCNY010000086.1 GCA_937897585.1 uncultured Chitinophagaceae bacterium
GGCGTCGTTCTGAATGATAATCGCATCCTCAGCCATTACTTTTAGTCTGCCTTTTCTTTTCGAATAAAAAAACTTTAAAGTCTCAGGATTTTTGATAGTGCATGAATTACCGTTTATAGACTTTCCTAAGAATTCGTCAGTAAAAACTTTACCATATCTTTCCCAGCCATTTTTTACTTCGCCAGTTGAAACTATTGAAACCTCTTGCATCATCTTTTCTTTTGCTGTCATAGAAACCAATAATGCTTGACTCTCGGTATTGGATACACGCAGGCTCCATGAGTTGAAACCAGTGAAACTGACTACAATTCCATAACCACCATTTGGCAACTGCAAAGTAAATTTCCCATCTGCATCAGTTGCCGTTCCGAAAGTAGTATTCTCTGCAAATACAGATGCACCTTGCATAGGCGCTTTTGTTTCGGCGTTAATTACTGTACCTGTTATGTAAAATGAATTGGATTGTGAAAATGAAAATGAGGTAGATAGAAATGCCAGCAGGATAAAAAATAATTTTTTCATACACTTTAATTTTGGTGATAGATGAGAAACAAAAAGTTTATTACTCAGCTTTTTGTTGCAACACACTGCAAGTATATTGAATCGTTTCTGAAATCGGAAGATAATTGAATGAAGGAAGACTGTTTTTTAACTTACTGTTATCAAAATACACCTGAGCCAATGCCGTAGCAACAGATTCTTTGGTTACAATCGGTTCCGACTTTGAAAAAAAACTTTTTATTTTTTCCAAACGCCAAACAAATTGAGCCAGCGTTTCATTTACTTTTTGTGATGGTCTTTTTTTATTGAAGGCATCTGCGATGTAAAAAAATATGTCTTTATAAGATCGATTTTCTGCACTCACAATAAACTTTTCTGCAGTAATATCAGATTCCATTAGCATGATCATTGCTTTTGCAAGATCTCTTACATCTACAAATCCATTTACTCCTTCTGAATACCAGTTAAAACCTTCCAATACTTTTCTGAAAATGGAAGTAGATGCATTGTCCCATTTACCGGCACCTAAAATGATACTCGGATTTACAATAACAGCATTTAAGCCTTCGGCGATACCGCGCCATACTTCCATTTCACCGAGATATTTACTATGTCCGTATGTACTGTTTTTCGCATTTTCTGTCCAAGACATCGTTTCATCAATTGGCTTGCCTTCAACGAATTTGCCCAATGCCGCAATAGAACTTACATGAACAAATTTTCTGACATTGGCATACAAAGCCGCATTTACAATATTAGCCGTTCCTTCTACATTGATTTTATATAATTGAAATTTATTGTGAGAAGAATAACTGATGAATCCCGCGCAATGGTATACTTCATCCACATTTTCTAGTGCTTCTTCTAATCCGATTACATCAAACAAGTCGCATTGAACATGAATGAGATTGGGATGATTTATTTGTAAAGGTGATTTGTTAACCAGCGCCTTTATTTTTTTTCCTTGTTGTAATAGTTGATGAATCAATTCATTGCCCACCAATCCAGAACCTCCGGTGATGAGGATGTAATTTTTAGAAGTATTGTTATTAGTTGAGTTCAAATCAATATGTTTGGTGTTTGGTGTTCGGCGTTTTTCGTTTGGTTAGATTTATCAACAAATAACGCCAAACACCAAACGCCAAACAATAATTAACTATAACTATAAAACCCCCTCCCCGTCTTCTTCCCCAACTCCCCATCTTTTACTTTTTTTATTTGTATTGGTGAAGGTTCAAATCTTGGTTCATGATCAAAGGCTTCGTATAAAGATGTTGATACGGCCAAATTGATATCCATTCCAATTAAGTCCATCAATTTGAAAGGACCCATTTTAAAACCAGAAGCTTCCATTACTTCATCAACAGTTTCAAAAGAAGCAATTCCATTTTCAACCAACTTCATCGCTTCAAGATAATAATGGCGAGCTACACGATTGACAATAAAACCAGGCGCATCAATGCAGAGGACAGCTGTTTTTTTCAGCTGTTTGCAAACTTCCATGATGGTTTCGATTGCCATATCGGAAGTTTGTTTCGCTTTCACTACTTCTACCAGTTTCATGATTTGTGCAGGATTGAAAAAATGCATACCAGCCACACGTTCTGGATTTAGAATACTTTCCTGTAAAAGATTGATAGAAAGAGAAGAAGTGTTACTTGCAAAAACACTTGACGAATCATTGATAGCCGCCAATTGATTGAACAATGAAATTTTAATTTCTGGTTTTTCAACAATGGCTTCAATAATCAACGGCGCAATACAATCGTTGATATTATTCGTAAAAGAAAAACGTTGAAGAATAGACGATTTCTCTTCTGATGTAATTTTATTTTTCTCAACAAGAGAATCAATATTTTTATTAATGCTTTTTTGTGCGTTAGACAACACGATTTCATTGGTATCAAATAAAATAGTATTAAATCCATTTTGAGCGGCACAAAATGCGATTCCGCTTCCCATGGTTCCTGCACCTGTAACACAAATTTTGTTGATCATGTTGCAAAAATAATGATATATGAGCCACGAATTCACGAATTATTTTACCGCGGAGAAATGGTTTCACGCAAAAAAAGCCCACCGTTAAAACGGTGGGCTTTATAAAAAATAATAATTCGTGAATTCGTGGCTACTCTTTTTTGTTGGTCATAGACCAACAATGGCACATCATCAAAGTCCCCCTTTGGGGGATTTAGGGCCCCTTAATTCTTCAAACTAACCTTTGCAATAGCAATTTTAGAACGTCCCAACATTCTGTCTTCTTTACCTACCATATACAAATCTTTACCTAAACCAGAAGCCAAACGTGGCATTGCTGTTGGCACATCGTTGTTACTGAACAAAATGTGTCGTGTATACTTTCCTGTTACTAAATCTAAATCAACTCCAAAACATTCTGATTTTCTGAAATAGCTAACTTTTCTAACTCTTTGTCCTAATTCCAACGTATTCTCATTTTTCTTGGTATCGTTGAAAATGATACCTACCGAATTGCTACCCTCCAAAACGCCAAATCCAGCATAAAATGGCATGTTATAAGCGTTTGCATCAAAGAAATTATTTCCCGCAGTGAATGATAATCCACTTCCGTAACCAGAGCTTGAACCAGATTGAATCACTTCTCTTTGTTGTTTAGGCAATACGTGAAACCAGCTGATATCTCCTTTACGATCAACTTTTGTCATCATCAAATCTCCACACTCATACACCTGATACCATGTTGTTCTTGTAGACATTCCTCCTCCAAATCCAGCACCGCCACTGGTAGTTGTTTCAGCATACTCATAATGATGGTATTTTTCAGCAAGAATAACCAAACCACTATCAGGAGTATAAATGAAATTGCGGAAAATCATGTACTTTGAAAATCCATCTTCATCATTCTGAATTTTTTCTAATTTTTTTCTTTCTCTTCTTTCTTTTCTGCTTTCATCATCTCCATCATCTGTGTCATCATCATCTTCAACTTTTGTAATCAAACTGGTATTAATTTCTTTTGAACTGGTTCCATTAACCTCTCCTGTTCTAGGATTAATTCGTTGTACTAGAATACCATTTATTTCACTTCCTCTTTTGGTATTACTATAAAATGCAGCAATAACGATATCATGCTTAGGCACCTGAATTACTTTTGTTGTTACCAACCATTTTCCATTGATTTGAGTATTGATCTCTTTTATTAATCCTCCTTCAGGATTGTAAACTCTGATGTTGTAATTAGAGAAATCTAAATATCTTGATTTTTTCTTTTTACCTTCCTGATATTCATACTGACGACCTACCAATACTACATTACCATTATCAGCATATAAAACGTCAGCCAACTGGAATGTCTTTGGATCAAATTCATTACTAAGAGAAATTGTTTTTCCTACTTGTTTGAGTTTCTCGTCATATTGTCTTACTTCGTAATTGTTTTTTTCTCTTCCTTCTATTGAACTAACGACTACCATTTTGGTACTGTCTGAATTATAGGTGATATTGAAGTTGATATCATCAGATTTTGATTCTTTTACCCAATTGGTAACTTCAGAAAATTCTCCCATTAATTCACCTGATTTTTTATCAACCGGTGCTGCGAAAAGTGTCAACTTTCTCTCCTTTTTTTGATAATCACTGGCTAATACAAATAATTTATCTTTTAAGAAGAAAAATCTTTCATATTCCTTTCCTTTAAGTTCCTTATTAAAATCCTGGCTATACTCTTGATTCATGTTTTTATCAAGCTTAATCAAAGTAGCAGATTCACGCATGGTTGCACCAATAACAAAATAGGATTTTAAAGCCATGTGAGATTCTTTCACATAAACGCCGGTGTTATCTGCATGGATAACTGATAAATCAGTACTTCCTTTTTTCAACTTAAATTCTTCGCCCCAGTTAACCGAAGCAATTTGTGCATTGGCAACAGTTGCCAGAAAAATTGTCATAATTGACAAGTAGAGATTTCTCATTTTTTTGTGTTTTGATTTGTAAATTTTTATTTTAATTTTTATTACGCCTGGGTAAATTGTTTTAAGAATCTGACATCATTTTCACTGAATAAACGTAAGTCTTTTACCTGATAAGAAAGCATGGTAATTCTTTCAATTCCCAAGCCAAAGGCAAAGCCTGTATATTTGTTACTATCGATTCCACAATTGTCCAATACACTTGGATGCACCATTCCACAGCCCAAAATTTCAACCCAACCCGTTCTTTTGCAAACGCTACAACCTTCACCACCACAAATCAAACAACTGATATCCATTTCTGCACTAGGTTCTGTAAATGGAAAATAAGATGGACGAAAACGGATTTTCACATCTTGTCCAAACATCTCCTTTACAAAGAAATAAAGCGTTTGTTTCAAATCTGCAAAGGAAACATTTTCGGCAATATACAACCCTTCTACCTGATTAAAGAAACAATGTGCTCTGGCGCTGATAGTTTCATTTCTGTAAACTCTGCCGGGACAAATGATGCGGAGCGGCAATTCATTTTTCTCCATTTCTCTGATTTGTACACTACTTGTATGTGTACGCAACAACCAATCGGGATTCTGGCTGATGTAAAAAGTATCCTGCATGTCTCTGGCCGGATGATTTTCCGGCAAATTCAACGCTGTGAAATTATGCCAATCGTCTTCAATTTCCGGACCTTCCGCAACGGAGAAGCCTAAACGCTGGAATATGGAAATGATTTTATTTTGAACAATGCTGATCGGATGACGAGTACCCAAGGGCAAGGGCTGACCTGGAAGCGTGGTATCAATACTACTTGATGCAGTAGTACTTTCTGTACCAATGTTTTCGGTTAAAGTCTCAAAAAAACTTTCCGTAAACACTTTAAATTCATTCAGCATCTGGCCAGCTTCTTTTTTCTGATCTACAGGCACGTTTTTCATCTCGCCCATAATCGATTTCATAAGGCCTTTAGTCCCAAGATATTTAATTCTGAATGCTTCCAGTTCTTCTTTATTCGTAACAACTGAAGCTTCTATTTCTTTTTTATATTGCTCAATTTGAGCCAATAATTGATCCATGCCGCAAAAGTAAGGACTTTTTAAGTTTATAGGTTTGGTATGTTCAAAAAGTTCAAGAGGTTCAAAAGGTTATTTGAATTAACATTTTGAACCTATTGAACTTATTAAACCTTTTAAACAAAATCCTAGAAATTGTCTATCTTTAAAAATAAAATTTTACAACTATGTCATTATTCAAATCGGGTAATCCCACCCTTTCAGAAAATAAATTCAGGGATACAGTTATTTCAACTCCTATTTCTACAGAAAATACCATGACAATCGGTGGCACGCTCAACAAATTCGGCTTTATGCTGCTGATGCTTATGGGCTCTGCATTTTACTCATGGAAAGAAGCAGCTAATCTCGGCGAAAACACTATGCCAATGGTAATAGGCGGTGCAATTGGAGGTTTTATCATCGCTATCGTTTTAATTTTCAAAAAAGAATGGTCGCCATTTTTAGCTCCTTTGTATGCTTTATTGGAAGGACTTTTCATCGGAGCCGTTTCTGCTTTTTTTAATGCTGCTTATCCTGGTATTGTACTTCAAGCTGTTGGGTTGACATTTTCTGTTGGCTTCGGCATGTATTTTTTATACAGATTCCGCATCATCAGAGCTACTGAAAAATTCAAATCGGTGTTGATTGCAGCTACTGTTGGTATCGCTCTTTTCTATTTAGCAACAATGATTGTTGGTTGGTTTGGCGTTAATGTAAACGAAACCATGCCTTTCATCAATGGCGGCGGTATGTTCGGCATCGGATTTTCAGTTTTTGTAGTAGCTATTGCTGCTTTAAATCTGATTCTCGATTTCGATATGATTGAACAAGGTTCGGCCATGGGCGCCCCTAAATTCATGGAATGGTATGGCGCTTTTGGCTTGATGGTAACTTTCGTTTGGTTGTATATGGAGATATTGAGATTGTTGTCGAAGTTGAATAGGAGGTAGGCCCCCTAAATCCCCCAAAGGGGGAGTTTGTTAGTGTTTGGGGTTTGTTGTTAAGACCATTCTAAGGGAGTGCCTTCGCTGGTCTTTTTACCTGCAAAGGATAAAGAGTATTATTAAGCCGAGATTTTTTCTCGGCTTTTTTGTGTTTATGCCTTCGGTGGTCTTATGACCGACGAATGATTCTAATGAACATAATTTAGACATTGGAGTTTATTTCTCGGCTTTTTTGTGTTTATTTGAGTTTCAAAATTTTCAACATGCAAAAAATTGTATCTGTTATCATTGCGCTGTTCATTTTTAGTGGCAGTTTCGCTCAAACAAAACTCATCGAAAAAGTTACCAAAAAAGGTGATGAGATTGTTATCCCTTACGAAAAATATGTGTTGTCAAACGGGCTTACCGTTATACTTCACGAAGACCATAGTGATCCAATAGTTCATGTTGATATCACTTACCATGTGGGTAGTGCCAGAGAAGAAATCGGTAAAAGTGGTTTCGCGCATTTCTTTGAACACATGCAATTTCAGGGAAGTGATCACGTAGCAGATGAACAACATTTTAAAACCATAACGGCTGCCGGCGGAACGTTGAATGGCAGTACCAATCAAGATAGAACAAATTATTTTGAAACTGTTCCTAGCAATCAACTCGAAAAAATGTTATGGCTTGAAGCAGACAGAATGGGCTTTTTCTTAGATGCAGTAACCCAACAAAAATTTGAAATACAAAGAAGTACGGTAAAGAATGAGAGAGGACAGAATTATGATAATCGTCCTTATGGATTGGTTAATGAATTCAGCAGTAAAAACTTATATCCATACGGACATCCTTACAGCTGGCTTACGATTGGTTATGTGGAAGATTTGAACAGGGTTGATGTACAGGATTTGAAAAACTTTTTCTTAAGATGGTACGGACCTAACAATGCCACATTAACCATTGGTGGAGATTTGAAACCTGCAGAAGCATTGAAATTGGTAGAAAAATATTTCGGTTCTATTCCAAAATGTCCAGAAGTAACAAGAACAATTTTACCTGCAGTAAAAGTACCATCAGACAGATATGTGTCTTACGTAGATAATTATGCGCGTGTACCGATGTTGATGAAGACCTACCCAACTATTCCAAATTATGATAAGGATATGGCGCCATTGTCATGCTTGGCACAAATACTCGGACAAGGAAAAACTTCTGTGTTATATCAGCAACTGGTGAAAACACAAAAAGCGTTACAAGCCAATGCCAGCAGTCGTTTGTCTGAATTGGCAGGAGAATTCACAATACAGCTGGTGCCATTACCAGGTAAATCATTAGCTGCGATGGACAGCTTGTATAAAGAAGCATTGATGACTTTTGAAAAACGTGGCGTAACTGATGAGGACATTGAAAAATTCAAAGGCGGTATTGAATCACAATACATCAACGGTTTACAAAGTGTGTCAGGCAAAGTTTCTCAATTAGCAGCTTTCCAAACATTCACGGGCAATCCTAATCAAACCGGAAAGATGTTGGAAATGTACAAAGCCGTTACCAAAGAAGATGTATTGCGTGTTTACGAAACGTATATCAAAAACAAGGGTAGCGTTACCGTTAGTGTACTTACAAAATCAGATAAAAACGGACCAGCAATTGCTGATAATTACAAAATTGATTCTTCAAGTTATGACAGACCGAATTATGGTTATGGTGGTTTGGTATATAAAAAAGGAACCGACAATTTCGACAGAAGCAAAATGCCTGCAAGTGGCGCCAATCCTGTTGTAACGGTTCCTGCATATTGGAAAAAAACTTTGCCTAATGGCGCTAAAGTAATCGGTGCTGACTATAAAGAATTGCCGATTGTAAATATTTCAATTACCATTCCTGGTGGACATCTAGCTCAAGCCAATGATACCTCAAAGCTAGGATTGGCAAGCTTTGCGGGAAGTATGCTCAATGAAGACACCAAAAATTATACTGCCGAACAAATGAGTGTTGCCTTACAAAAACTCGGAAGCAGTGTGAGTGCAGGTAACACATTCGATGGTATGCGTTTCAGCATGCAATGTTTAACAAAGAATCTTGACAAAACAATCGCATTGTTAGAAGAGAGAATGTTGAATCCGAACTTTACTCAAGATGCATTTAACCGTTTGCAAAAGCAAGCCATAGAAAGTTTCAAGCAGGCAAAGTCGCAACCTGCTACAATTGCAAGTAATGTTTATAGCAAAATAAATTATGGTGCAGATAACATTTTGGGCATGAATGACAATGGTACAGAAAACACTGTAAAGAATTTGACATTGGCTGATGTTCAAACATATTATAACAACTACATGACTTCGCAAGGAGCGAAAATTGTAATTGTTGGTAATGTTACTGAAGCGGAAATTTTACCAAAACTTTCTTTCTTGAATAAATTGCCTAATAAAAAAATTGAATTACCAAAAACAAATGCAGTTGCCACATCCTATAAAACTACAATTTATCTGGTTGATGTTCCAAAGGCAGCACAAACTGAATTTCGTGTAGGCAAGGTAGTGAGTATGCCTTATGATTTAGTGGGAGAATATTACAAATGTGATTTGATGAACTATGTATTAGGAGCAAATTTCAACAGCAGATTGAATTTAAATTTGAGAGAAGATAAAGGCTGGACCTATGGTGCCAGAGCTAGTTTCAGTGGAAATAAATACAGTGTTGACTATACTTTCAGTTCAGGTATTAGAGCTGATGCTACGGATAGTGCGCTTACTGAAGTGATGAAAGAGATTAACAATTACGCATCAAATGGAATAACTGCAGATGAAATGAATTTTATGAAGAGCGCCATAGGACAAAGAGATGCTTTGCAATATGAAACCCCAGGACAAAAATCAGGATTCGTTGCTCGTTTGCTTGAGTACAATTTAGAAGGTGATTATGTTGCTACTCAAACTAAGATACTAACGATGATGAATAAGGCCGAAATCGATCAACTGGCGAAAAAATGGTTACAGACCGACAAGATGAATATTTTACTTGTAGGTGATAAAGCTAAGATTTTGCCAGGCCTGCAAAAATTCGGTTATGAAATTGTTGAGTTAGATAATGACGGCAATAGAAAATAATTATTTCGCCGAAGTGATTTCATCATAAACAGCGTCCCATAATTCAATTCTTTTTTTCAAAGCATTGACAGTAACTGTTGTGGCTTCACTCCAGTATTGTTCATCTGTGCAACAAAGATTGGACGTCATTTCCAACGCGAGATGGCTGTGATGACCGCCATCCACTTCAATATGTCTTTCGAGATAATATTTGAAAATAGAAATGCTGTCGGGGAATTTCTTATCGATATCATTGATGATAGAATGGAACATTCCGGGAATTAAATCTTCTCTTCCAAATGTAAAGGCAGCGGCTTGTAAATGCGCTTTCCCTGAATTAATAATCTCAAAAGTATATTCAACGAATTTTTTTGCTGCAGTTGGAACATTTGCTTTTTCAAATGATAATTGTAGATCTTTTGTTTGTTGTAAGGTATTTACAAACAAATCCATGCATGAATAATCGGCATCAGATTGTTTCATGGCATCCAAATAAATTTCAAAATGGCTTTTTCTGTTGCCCAAATGATCAACATCTGATTCTTCGCCTACTACAATTTCATTGATTAAAAATCTTGTATCCGCAGAACCTACTGGAAACCAGGGAACAGAGGTGCAGGTTAAATTATTTTGCAAGGCTTTTAATAAAGACATGAAATCCCAAACTGCAAATACGTGATACTTCATGAAAACATTCAAATCGTCGAGCGTATTGATAACTGAATAAACTTTATGGTTGATAATCTGCTCACGAAGTGGTTCAATCTCTTGTTGTAATTTTTCTATATGCTGGTTCATGATATTATATTTTCGAGGCGCAAGTTAATTACAGATTTCCCAATAATTAAGTTTGTTGAAAATAATTATTAAGCGAACTAATAAAGCTTGAACGGTTGTTGACTTTTTTTAAACTAACAAAATAAGGTTGAAGAAAATTAAGTGTTACTGAAGAAACATTAATTAAAATATTTGGCTGTTCGAGTTGGGTGGACGTAATATTGCAATATCGCAATATCGCTATATAAAAAAACACCTATTACATTTTTACAAAAAAAATCCCGGCTACCAAAGGCAACCGGGACTTTAAAACTTGTCAACTTATTTTAGAACAATACAATTAAAATGCTATTATCTAATAATCGTAACATTTCCTTTTACAGTTATTTTCTTTCCTGTAATCAGTGTAAAATTCAAGATGTAATAATAAGTTCCATCTGGAAGTGGTTTTCCTTTGTAAGTACCATTCCAGTTGTTTTGATAATCATTTGATTCGTACACTTTAGTGCCATATCTGTTGAACACATAAGCATTCACATTAGAGGTGCAATTATTATTTGTCACCAACCAATATTCATTGATGCCATCACCGTTTGGAGAAAAAGCATTCAGTGGTTTAATGCAATAAGGCACAACGGTTACCAATACACTATCGGTGTTTGTACATCCTGCAGCTGTTGTTATGGTCAAATAGTATTGTGTGGTTGTTACCGGTGAAGCGATTGGATTCGATATAGTCGCTGAATTCAAGCTGTTTGCCGGAGACCATAAATAAGTTCCTGATGTACCAGTTCCTTGCAATTGAGCTGTATATCCTTCAAGAATTGTTACCGGAATACCTGCATCAACTGTAACTGATTGAGAAATTGAAACAGTGAATGTTCTTGTAGATGTACAACCACCTAAACTACCTGTAACTGTATAAGTAGTAGTTGTTGTAGGTGAAAGTACAGGGTTGGCAATATTAGGATTGCTTACGCCTGTTGTTGGAGACCAGGTATAATCTGTAGCATTACTCGAAATATTAGGAATAAAAGAAGCGCCGTTACAGATGGTCGTATCAAGACGAGGACTGATATTTGGTGCATCCACAGTTACCGTAAAAGTTCTTGAAAGATTGCAAGAGCCTAATGTAGCTGTAACTGTATATGTAGTAGTTGTTGTAGGTGAAAGTGTGGGATTGCCAATATTGGGGTTACTAACTCCTGTTGTTGGGCTCCAGCTGTAAGTTGTTGCATTACTGATTGTGTTGGCGGCAAATGAAGCACCGCGACAAATAGTGGTATCGATATGAGCCGTTACAGTCAGGTTGTTATCCAAAGTAATTCCCACATTATAAGTAGATGTGCAAGCGTTAGCATCTGTAATTGTTGCTACATAATTCCCTTGTGGCAAATTGGTTGCTGTTAAACCCGTTTGAGCAGGAGTAGTATTCCAAGAAACGGTATAAGGAGCTGCAGATCCTGTTATGGCTAATGTGGCGCTACCATTGATTGCGCATGTGGCATTTGTTATGTTTGAAATAACGTTGCTGCTGTTTATTTTACCTGAAACAGCAAAGAAAATCGCATTTGGAAATGGAGCATTTGTACCTGCAGTTGTAACGTTGGAAATATTTATTTTCTGCAGTGATTTTTGAGCGTCTGCACAACTTAAAGAAACTTCCAGATAAAACATCTTGGGGTTGCTGGGATAAGCGCTAGCACTAGTAGCAGGTGTTGCTCTTACACATCTTCCAAAACCTGATAAAACAGTATTTGCTGAGGTGTTGAACCAATCATTGATAGTGACATTGTTCAACGCATTGGTTGTAGTTCCATCTGTAAAAAACAATTTTAAATTGACTAAAGCAGAGCCTTCTGTAGACAAACACAATAAACGAATTTTGCTAAAACTTGCCGGAGTGCTCAAGGTTAAATCTCCATTTTGACTACGCGGAACAATCAATGCATTATTGCTTGTATAACTTGCCATTTGGTAAGATCCTGCGGCATCAGCAATTACTCCGTTATCAGGAAGTCCGCCACCACCAAATGCATTAGCACTTGCAAATCCTAGTGTATACATCACATTATTGGAAGCTGGCACACCATCCATGGCAACTGTTGTATTTGTAAGTGAACTATTCCCGGATTCAGCAACAACATCATGATTAAACCCACCCATAGCAATAGGAGCAAATTGTGCTTTTGATGTCACTGAAATTAAAATAAAAAGCAGCGCCTGTAATAAGCTGGTTTTTTTATTTCTCATAAAAAGTAGTTTTAATTTTTGGTCTATGGATAGTTTTTGGTACTCTAAATGTAACAAATAATTTATTATCCCTCATTCATTCTTTGAAAAGCGACTTTTATTTGTTCCGGACCTGCCTGACTCATAGTGTCACTTAACCCATAGGTAAGGATTGTTTTACCTTCCTTCAATTGGTCAAATATGCTTATTATAAATCCATCTACAGGCGGCGCCCAGTCATGCAGCCCTACACCTCCCAAATCAGTATTTAGCGCTGGCGGAATCAATTCAATAACCTCAATATTCTTTTTTTCCAACACCTTTTGCATCGACATGGTAAAGGAATGAATAAATGCCTTCGTACCAGAATAAACAGCGACTTTAGTCATCGGACAAAAAGCCAATCCAGATGAAACATTCATAACAATATTCAGTGCTTTTAACTGAATAAACAGGGAAGTCAGATGTACAGGAGCTTCTATATTGATAGAGATTTCTTGTTTAACCCTTTTATAAAAATCGTCATCGGTAACCGAAACCCATTCCTGAATACCCGCATTATTGATGAGCATATTTACATCGCTGTGATTTTCTGAAACCCAGTTGTACAAATCAATTCTTTCCTGTTCGTGTGCCAAATCACATACTCTTGTTATTACACCCGGAATTTTTTTAGCCACGGCTTCGAGCACATCAGACCTTCTGCCACAAATAATAACAGTATTGTTTTCTTTTACAAATCTTTCGGTAAGCGCCAATCCGATACCGGAGCCTCCGCCTGTAATAAGAATTTTATTATTGGATAAATTCATATTGATTGTTTTTGAATGGGTGATTTACTTTACCAGACACAGTTCGTCCCATTTGGTGGTGAACCGCTGGCTTCTCATTTCCTGACGCATTTTCCAGTTACGCTTGGTGCCTGAAGACGCAAATTTCAGTATATCATTGCACATACTGAAATTAATATTGTCGATTACATTCATCAGTTTTTTTGCATTGGCACTTTCGGGCGGTTCAAATAAACTGAACTGAATCATATCCGCAGGAACGATATTGCCCAATACAATTCCGGCTTTGATGTACTTGCTGCCTTTGTTATACAGCGCATCTACCAGCGGCATCACCTGTGCAATCAATACATTGGTTAAACTAGTGGCAGCTGATAAAAGAATATAGGTAGACCGATAGGAAGGTTCGTAATGGCCATAATTACGGTTATCGCTGTTCACCACAAACACACTAACTGAACCGGCTGCACTATTTTGTCGACGTAATTTTTCTGCTGCACGCGCGATATAAGTAGCAACCGCTTCTTTCAATTCGTTCAGTTCATACACGGGTTTGCCAAACATTCTTGTGGTGGCAATCATTTTTTTGGTGGTTAACGGATCTTTCATTTCAATACAGGGCATTCCGTTCAATTCCTTTACCAGCCTCACTCCTACTATACCGCCTAAATTTTTTCTTACCCACTCTTCACTCATGTTTCGTAAATCCCATGCCGTGTTAATATTAAACATTCTGAGTTTTTTGGAATTAGCACCGCCCACACCCCAGATGTCTTCCACGGCAGTTCTCTCCAGCGCTTCCATTTGCTGTTCGGGTGTTTGAAGTACCATGACGCCTTTGGTGCCTATTTTGTCTTTTTTCGCAAGTCTGTTCGCCACTTTAGACAATACTTTTGTTGGTGCCACACCTACAGAAACAGGAATGCCCGTCCACAATTCAGTGGTTTGTTTTACGAAAAGAGAATAGTCGTATAATTTCTCTTCGTCAATTCCGGTAAGGTCGAGGAAGGATTCATCCACGGAATATACTTCTACAACGGGAGCGAGTAGACGAAGCGTATCCATCACTCTTTTGCTAAGATCTCCATACAAATGATAATTGCTGGAAAAAACGGCTACATTGTTTTTCAGTATTTCTTCTTTGTTTTGGTAATAAGGACCTGCCATACGAATACCTAAAGCCTTAGCTTCATCGGTACGCGATACGATACAGCCGTCGTTATTACTAAGAACAACCACAGGCTTATTGCGTAAAGAAGGCTTGAACAATCTTTCACAAGAGGCATAAAAACTATTACAATCGACTATTGCTTTCATGGGTGTTTTCGCTTGTTTGGGGTTTGTTCCTCTCTAGCCTTGGCCTCCCTAGCCTTGGCCTCCCTAGCATGGGCC
>CALCNY010000087.1 GCA_937897585.1 uncultured Chitinophagaceae bacterium
AGATTGAACAGTTTATTCTAAAAAAGGATAAAAACTCTGAATCGTATTCGACTGCGGACAAGAAGTTTATTGCAGGCTATAGTGGATCAGGTGGACAAGGTTCTAAAGGTGCAACAGGTGAAGGCGTATTATATGAGTTCTTTACTCCCGATTATATCTGTGAGCTCATGTGGGAACTGGCGTACCGCTTTGGATTTAAAGCATCGGGAACGGTATTAGAACCAAGTTGTGCCACCGGGAATTTACTTGCCAATGCACCAGATAAAAGTAAATGCTACGGATTTGAAATCAATCCAACATCAAGGCGCATTGCTCAAATTCTTTACCCTGAAGCAAAAATCTATGACGGCTATTTTGAAACTGCTTTTTTGCAAGAGCCTCGATTCACCCAAAGACTAAAAGATAAGCCAACCTGGTTAGAAGGTTATCCTTTTTCACTGGTTATTGGTAATCCCCCCTATGGTAAGTATAAGAACAAGTATAGTTCTTATTTCACTAGACCTAAGATGCACCAAATAGAATTGTTTTTCATGTACTACGGACTTCAATTATTAAAGCCTGGAGGACTGATGGTATATCTAACAGGTAGCAATTTTTTACGCAACGGAATTACGTATCAAACCGAAAAAGCAGAGCTAGAGAAAGTGTGCGACATCATGGATGCATACAGGCTTCCTCCGGTATTTAAGTATTCACAAGTACCTACTGACATCATCGTATTAAAAAGAAAATAATGAGCTATTCCATCGCACCCATAACGCCTCAAATGGTTTTTGACAAAAGCAGCTATGCTGACCTAGAAACCCAATTAGATGAACTAGATGCTCAGTTTAAGATTCGTGAAATTGAAGTTACGTTCAACAACGAGGCTTACTTCTTCGGTCAAGTTACAAGCTCCAAAGATGTGTTTGATTTTTTGAAAGAGCGCATATTAAAGGGTATTGAAATTCAAGAACATTTCATTGCCATTTATTTAAACCAAGCCAATAAAATCATTGGTTACTATCATCACTCAACTGGTACAATTAATGCCACTATGGTTGATGTGGAAATTGTTGCTGCGGTTGCGCTAAAAACGCTAGCGAAATCGGTAATCATCTCACACAATCATCCTAGTGGAAATCTGAAACCGTCAGAGGCCGACCGTCAACTTACTCGAAGAATAAAAGAAGCATTGAAGCTCTTTGACATCTCTTTGTTAGATCACATAATAGTGACAAATCAAGGGTATTACTCTTTTGCTGAAAGCTCTGAATCTTCTCTAGGTGCTGCAAGTACAAAGCCTAATCCACTAGAACAAAAGCTGAGAGATGAAATCCTAAAGCAACTCAAAAGAGTGACGGAGGCGAATGCACCGAATCTCTATGCCATGATGCAATCACCAAAAGGCTATGAGCAAGTAGAGCAAATCGTTTTTCATAAAGTGCTGCATGACCAAATGGTTCCTGCGGCAGTTATTCCATTACTTGAATCTGAATATCAAATGATTTAATGAAACATGGAAGTTTATTCAGCGGTATTGGAGGTTTTGACCTTGCAGCACAAAATGTTGGTTTCAATAACATTTGGTGCTGTGAGATTGACTTGTATTGCCAATCAATACTGCGAAATAATTTCAACCATGATAAAATCTATGATGACATTGTTGAGCTTTCAAGGCCTCCTTATGTTGATGTTTTATCAGGTGGTTTCCCATGTCAAGATATTTCAAATGCCAAAACATGGAGTTCAAATGAACAATTTAAAGCAAATGGAATCAAAGGTAAACGAAGTGGATTGTGGAGTGAGTTTGCTCGAATTATTGAAGAAGTTAAACCAAAATATGTAGTAATTGAAAATGTCCCAGCTCTCACAAAAAAAGGGTTTGAAAAGGTCTTATATGACCTTGCCGTCATCGGGTATGATGCGGAATGGACAATTATATCAGCTGCCGAATTTGGCGCACCCCACCTTCGCAAAAGACTATGGATTGTGGCTTACCCCATCGGCTTCGGACGGTCAAACGAGGGCATCATTTTCAGCAGCGAGTTTAGGGAAACGATTTCACAATCACCAAAATGGGAATCTAGCAGAACAGTATGCAGGAATAACAAAAAAAAGACTTTGCCCAAATCTTTTGGAATACATGATGGGATATCCCGAAAATTGGACGATGCTCAACGTATCAAAGGACTTGGAAACGCAATCGTACCAGATATCGCAGAATTCATCTTTACAAGGATTAAACAACACGAAAGAGATGTATTATAGCGAACAACCAAGATATTACCGTGCCCGAATCGATTTGTACAGGGATAAAATAGCAAAGATTGAATCTAAAGAGTTCAACGCAGCACTGCTGCGCAATGGCGTGATGCCTGATGGATATAAAGAGCAGGATATAGTAATGGCTTACCTCAAAGAAAAAGACTATTCCAACGAGCCACTCAGCTTCACGGAGCTATGCACTTTCAACACCTGGTTTGCTCTCTTTCCGGAAAAAGTATGCGGTGAACAAGTGATTACAACGAGCAGAGAATTTCCAATCACCATTAAAGGTGATAAGACATTTATCGTAAACACCATTCAATACGGAATTGGAGACAAGCAATTGGTTTTTGATTTACCGGGTGATTGGCATATCGACTATTTCGATCCAAGCGAAGATTTCGCTGTGGACTATCGCTGCGGAACTTACAAAATCCAAATCTTTTCTCACGGAGTGGATTACAATTTTCAAATACAAAATGGAGACTTCTTACTGGAGAACATTAATTATCGCTACATACAAGACGCTAATACCCATGCTATGGAATTTATGCGTGCGCATCCAACTAGTGTGTCAGCTATTGCAACGCTAGAAATCGAAGCACTGGCACTTGAATACGAACTTAAACTTAGAACGCTATGAGCTATTTATCAGGCATCTCTACTATACACCAATTGGGTACACTTAACCCATACACATCAACGAGAGTTCGAGGGAATTCTCATATTGTTGAACGCATTTTAAAACAAGCGAGCGAACTTCAAGGATTGGGCGATGCAGACAGCAAGAAGCTATCCTTTTCGGAAGTGGTTGCTAAATACAACAAAGGCATCACCGAACCTGAAATCAAAGCCTGGATATGGTACAAGCGCAAATTAGGCGTACCCATGAACGGTTGGGAACAATACTATTTAAAAGGGACTGGCAAAGCCTTAGAGGTACAACTCTTTGACTTAGTAAAACAAGGCGCACTGTTTTATCATGCAGGTGAGCTCATGCCATTTCCAATGTACACCTACGGCAATATGTATGACCGATTGGTTCAATTGGAAACAGACAAAGAAGAAATTGAAAAGCATTTCGGAATTGAAATCTATGAGCATCACAAAGAGGTTGTAGAAAAGACGAAGCCTGAATTACTTACTGTTGAAAATGCAGACCCAAAAGAACGACCGATTATTACTGCTATTTCAGACTTTGCCATTGACCCTAATTTGTTTTATTTGACCATGGTTCGTGAAGAGTTCATGGACTTGGAAAATGCTGAAGAACTTAAAAAGGTTAATGGTAAGATTGAACGAAAGAAAGACCGTGAGAAACTCAATGTTCGTTTTGATGGAGAGACTAAATACACTTTGCAGCATTTGTATGTTAAGTGGTTATTTACACTCAATAACGACACCGACTTTGAAAAAAGCTCTGCCATTGATATTGCCGATTACTACATCGCTAACCGTGCGCTACGTGACAACAAACTCACCAAAGAAGAAAAGGCTGAACTAAAAGCCAATGCAAGAATCGAAGGTGAAAAGCTATTCTCTAAATTCTTACATGAGGTACTTGCCTTTGAAGACCAACAGCGTTTGAACTATGCCTGGAACCGTTTGTACAACGGTCAATCTGATATAAACTATTCAAAAGTGCCGATTGGGTTTGAGTGTTCGGCCAGGTTCAAATCAGGGATTTTGCAAATCACCGACATTCAGCGTGAAGGTGTTGCTTTCATGGAAGCCATGGGATCCGGAATAAACGCCTTTGATGTGGGAGTAGGTAAAACAATGACGGCCATTGTAAACCTTGCGCACAATCTGTATTCAGGTAAATGCAAAAGACCATTAGTGGTAGTTCCTAAACCGACTTACAAAAAGTGGATGAATGAAATAATCGGCTACACAGATAAAAAGACTGGAGAGTTTGTCTCAGGGGTATTGTCACACACTGGTATTACGGTGAATGACTGGTACAATATGGGAACGGACATCGTAGATAAGATTAACTTGAATAAAGCCGTTCCTGAAAAGTCCATTACCATGGTAACCTATGAAGGTTTCAAACGATTAGGTTTTGGAACCTCAGTTTCAGATGAGCTATTCACGGAGCTTGTCAATATCCTGGGACAGAGTAAAGAGAAATCGAGCCGAGACAAAGAAATTGAATACCAAAAGTTTCGCGAGATGATTGGTGTGGGCTTGAAAAACTCTATTGCCGACATTGATGTATTGGGTTTTGATTATGCAGTTGTGGATGAAGCGCACCGATGCAAGAATGTATTTAGCCAGGTGAAAAGTGATGATGAAGGAAATAAACGCTACAACATTCAATCCGCTACCTCTGAAACTGGACAGAAAGCCTTTTTGATTTTAAGTTTCATTCAGCGAAAGTTCGGACGAAATACGATGCTGCTTACTGCAACACCGTTCAGTAATTCACCACTAGAGATTTATTCAATGCTTTCTCTTGTGGCTTATGATTCGCTGCGTGACAACGGAATTGTAAACTTGGACACTTTCTTTGATTTGTTTGTACTGCCAACGGTTGAATGGACAGCCAACTACAAAGAGGAAATTGTAGAAAAAGAAGTGATTAAGAGCTTTACCAATCGAAGGATTTTACAAAAGCTCATCTACAATCATATCCTTTACAAGACTGGCGAAGAAGCAGGCGTGCAAAGACCTAAGAAAATCAACTTGCCATTATTGTACAGTTTTGATAATGCCAAAGAAAGGTTACCACAAGGCAAACAGGTGCTCACTTATATCAACATGACACCTAAGCAGCGTGAGAATCAAAACGGCATTGTAGCCATGGCTAAGAAATCTACCCAGGGAAAACTAGACATGGGTAATTTGTTCCGAGCACTGGCGTATAGTTTGGATAATGCCTTGTCTCCGTATTTGCTCAATGGTTCGCCGGAGAATTACAAGGAATTCGTGCAAGAAAGCCCAAAGATTGCCTATGTCATGGATTGTATCAAATCTGTAAAAGACTGGCATGAAACCCATGGGGAAACACCAAGTGGTCAAGTGATATACATGAACCGAGGTAAACAGTTTTTCCCTTTGATTAAAGAGTACCTGGAGAATGAGATTGGTTATAAGCGTGGCGTGATGTACGATAAAACCAAAGTGGATGAAGTTGAAATTATCTCCTCTGAAATTAACGACACCCGAAAAGAAACCATAAAAGAAGCTTTCCTTGATGGAGTTGTAAAAATCATCATTGGTACGGCTACTATTCGTGAAGGGATTGATTTACAAAAACGAGGTACGGTTATTTACAACTGTTATCCGGAATGGAATCCAACCGATATCCGGCAGCTCGAAGGTCGTATTTGGAGGCAAGGCAATCAGTTCCAATATGTGCGCATCGTAATGCCACTTGTTCAAGATTCCATGGATGTATTCGTATTCCAAAAACTTGAAGAAAAAACCTCACGTATCAATGATATTTGGTTTCGTGGTGATAGAGGCAATGTGCTTGATTTAGAAAGCATGGATCCTGAAGAAATTAAACTAGCTCTTATTACGGATGTTGATAGACTGGTTCAAATGTTCTTTGACCAAGCTAAAGAGCAACTTAACCGGGAATACAAAAAAGTAACACTTGCCATTGAAACACTTAAGGAAGTCCAAGGCGATATCAAGGATTACAATACGTATCGTGAAAAATCCATTGAGGCGATTAAGAATTTCCATACCTCACTACTTGCATCAAAATACTTCGAGCAAACGCCACAAGTAAATGAGGAAGGCGAATTCGAGAGCAAGCAAATAAAAAAAGCCAAGGAGCTCAAAGAGGAAGTCGAGGCTGTTCTCAATGCCACTGATCGTCAGGATAAGGACATCATTGCTCTTGGGCGTAAAATTGACAGTTCTTATGCCGTTTTAGGGGTTTATTTCCAAAACCGCTATTATGTCAGCTATTTCAAGGAATACGTCTCTAAAGTGCGTAAAACCGAGCGCACCTTGCTCAAACCTAGGGGTTATTCCTTAAATAGCGATTTAAGCCCCGTAATGGCTCAATACGAGGCAGAAAAGCAATCTGTCCAAGCCCAAGCAGAAACCTTCAAAGGTGAGCAGAATTCGCCTAAATGGGCTGAATTACGCCTAGAAATCCAAGCTAAGAAATCCGCCTTACACGTGGAGGGCAGAAGTGCTGAAAGCAGGGCTAAGGAATTTGAAACCCTAAACTATCTCCTTGAGTACCGAACCAACTTGGTTCCAGCTACAGTAACAGAAATTATCAATACTAGTGAATTGGAGCTTGAAGCTCTTGCACTAGAAATCGAATTAGAACTCATAAACTTTTAAGTCATGCTAAATACAAACAACTACTTTCAAAAAGCACAGAACATTGATTGGGACAACCTTCCTGAAGCACTTGCCAAAGGTCATAAATTAGTACAGGGAGCTAGCCAAAATAACTGGGCTGCCTACAACTCAAATGAGAATATCAAGCGAGTGGTTGATGCCTTTTTTCAAAAGCTCGATGAGTACCTAGATAAAACTCCCAAGGCAGCAAAAGCTCCGAGCTTACCAAAGAAAACCGACACAACAGCTCCTAAGAAAGCTCCTGAACCCAAAAACTACAAAGGGCTTCGTGTTGAAATTCGTCCTGCATCCAAAGGATCAAGTAAGTTCATTGTATGGGATTTGAAAACCGACCAAAAGTTCGCCAATGAGCGATTTGATTCTATTGCTGAAGCAAAAGAGTTTGTTGAAGATAACGATATGACATTGGTGAGAGTAGTGGAGGCTGAAACAGAACCGGAGTACAAAACCGAAGAGGTAGAATACATTGATACTGATGTGCAATTCATCAAACGCTATGCTGCCATGCATGGCAAAGTAAAAAGCCAGGCACAAGTATTGAACTTAATTCACTCACTTCAAAAAGCCATTATTGAAAAGAAGATTGGAAAAGAATCTCAATATGCTAAAGAAATTGAGCTCATGCAAAAGCAGCTCATTACTTGCTATGAGAAAATGGGCGAAATGGCCGAAATCAAAATCGATAGCAAGAACCTAAAACGCTATTTGGAAATTGCCCACAGCCAAGAAGGAATGCTATCGGTAGCCCTATTAAAAGCATACGTTTCTTTGAATGGCAAACGTGATGTGAAGGATAAAGCTGAACGCTTGTTTAATCGTATGAAAAAGGCCGTAGAGCAAGGCAAAATCAGTCGCAACGACAAGTATGCCGAAAAGCTCAATGAAGCTTACACATCGCTTAAAACATACATTGACGGTGAAACAGCAATCCTTAACATCAACAAGGCTCAATTGAACGGTCTTTTAGGAATCCTCGGTGAAGACTTATTTAGTCAAAAAAAAAGCCTAAACGGGTACGATGATGACGAGCAAGGAATGATTGTTAGCTCCGGAGAACTTCTTTCAATGGATTTTCAAACAATCGGACTTCAAGGAAAATACCGTGAGCTAATTGGTGATCCCAGTTTTGGATTTACTGCAATGGTCTATGGATTGCCAAAATCCGGTAAATCAACCATGTGTCTTGACTTCGCTAATTACCTAGCAGCTCACCATGGTAAAGTGTTGTATTGTGCAATAGAGGAAGGATTTGGATATACGCTGAAGGAGAAGATTCAACGCCTCGGAGCGCAGCACTCAAATCTGTTCATCACTGATCGAGTTCCTGAAAATTTATCAAACTTCAACTTCGTATTCATTGATAGTGTATCAAAGGCAGGAATGGACGTGAATGCCATAGACCAGTTGCGCAAAATGCACCCAGACACATCATTCATATTTATTTACCATACAACCAAGGAAGGTAACTTTAAAGGCGTAAACGAACACGCTCATGAAGTCGACGTGATTATACAAGTAGACAAAGGCAAAGCTTCCTCTACTGGAAGATTCAGTGCCGGTGGAGTAATGGAGATATAGGCTAATATTCTAATTCAAGTTGTGAATTAGAAATAATTTTTTTGTTATTCAAGTCATTTATGTATTCAGAAATACAATTTGCAACAAATTCACCTAATTTAACTGGAACTGCATTTCCAATAATCTGCTCTAAATCAGTTTTACTTCCATTTAAAATAAAATTCTCCGGAAAAGTTTGAATCATACTTCGTTCTTTTGTTGAAAGTGGTCTAATTTTGGGTGAGATATCAACGGGGTCACCACTGTGTTTAGTATAGCCTTTAGGTAATGGTCTATTTACTCCTCTAATTGTTGGACTTGGTTCATGAATACTGAATATTCCCCGTCTAGCATAACTTCTCGGATGTCTATAGTAATGTTCTAAACCAAGTTTGTCTCCAAAATAGTCAAATAAAGTCATCTGATTTTTTGAAATATTCTTTTCAAAATATGGTTTTAAAAAATTATCCTTTGAACTTTTATGACCAACCAGGAAAAACCGTTTCCTTGATTGAGGTACACCGCAATAACTCGCATCAAGTACATGGGCAGTTAAGCCATAGCCACAATTTTTGAAAATCTGAATTGCATCCTTCAAAATTCTACTTTTTTGAATTCGTTCAACATTTTCCATAACAAAAAACTCGGGATTACATGCTTCAATTATTCTAGCATATGAAATTGTTAAATCAGCTCTTCCTAGTGTTTCATCCCGTTTTCCTGCACTTGAAAAATCTTGGCAAGGTGGGCCTCCAATAATCATGTTGAAATTATGCGATTTAACAAAGTCTTGACCTTCTTGACTACCTAAGTCAGTATCATAAATTGGATGATTAAAATTATCCCTATATACACGTACTGCTGGTTCCCATTTATCAAATGCAGCTACTATGTGGAAACCTGCGTTCTGGAATCCAAGGGACAATCCACCACAACCTGAGAATAAATCTAATACGTTCATTTAAAATAATTCAGGGGAATTAAAAATTATTGCATCAAATCGTCTTTCCGGACTCAACATGTTTTGTCCTCCACCTAATATGATGTTTTTTATTTCTTCTTTTGAAATTCTTGGTGACGTTAATTCTTTGCATGACATGTATTTATGTGTTACTCGGCCACTAACAGCAAAAGCCTTGTCATTTTTTGTATTGAAAGAGAGCTCATCAATAATTTTATGATGATTTATTTGAGAATTTTCAGCGAAGTCAAAAAGCATTTTAAATAGCCAAATTATTGTTCTTACTTGTCTTGTTATTCGGTTGCTCCCTTCAATTAATTCACCTCTTGCAACATCTACAAATAATTGGGTAAACGCAAAATTAGACCAAATAAACATATCAAGACAGCTATCTGCTAACTTTGGTGACTTTCCGTTTGTTTTCCAAATTGGTTGCATTAAAATTGGTTCCTGCTTTGGTAATACAGAGAGAATCACTCTATCAATTGCGGATATCATATCAGATATATAGTTCCAAACTTCAGATCCATCAGTCCAGTCTGTAATTGAATTGAATTTATTTCCTAATATATTTTTTAATTTTTCTGGTTCGTTTTTAAAATTTGATACTATACTGCAAGCTAAGTAAACAATGGTATCAGGTCTTATTACTAATTCGCAACCAAATAAATGATCTTCTAAATGAAAAGTTGAATTGTCTGGAAGAGCAGTCAGTTTTACCTCAATCGGTTTTAAACACTGACCATTACTCCTTAATTGAGTGACCAAATCAACACGTGGTAAAGTTCCGACAATTAATTGCTGATATGGCGTGAACTGACTTTCAAATGAAAAAAATAAATCATCAGAGTTGTAGTCTATTCCATAAAGTGCTTCAGTTGAAATGCTATCATGTACTACTTTCATTTTATCATTTAATGTCAAATAAACATTATTTATTTTTTTTGATGATAAATAATTTGCTAAACCAGCAGGAAATGATGAATTAAATTGATTTTTGCCCCAAGTATCGTTTAGTGAAAAATCTCTATTAGAATAATTCACTCCAAACAATCCAGGCTTTGTAGAAGGTGATTTCATGATAAGTCGGAATTAATGTATTTTAAATATATTTCATCTCTTACATAAGAGTTATTAAACCAAAAGCAATGCTTTGTATAATCCATGGCCCCAGTTACCTTATCTCTAACAGGTAA
>CALCNY010000088.1 GCA_937897585.1 uncultured Chitinophagaceae bacterium
TAAAAAGAAAAAGGCAATTACAATTGGTTTGCCAATAATAGTGAAAATGAAATGGAAGCTGATGTAACTGATTTAAAAAAATGGATGGCTACAATAATTATAAACTAATAAAACAATAATAAAAGATTGACAATGGTATTATCCAAAGCTATTTTAAAAGACCTTGACGGCAATAAAATGGAGTTGCCTGATCATAAAATATTTGAATTGCCTGAAAAGGTATTGCAATTTGGAACGGGTGTTTTTATTCGTTCTTTTGCTGATTATTTTATAGACAAAGCCAATAAGAACAATGTTTTTAATGGTCGAATTGTTGTAGTTAAATCTACAAGCAACGGTAGTGGAAATGAATTTGAAGAGCAAGATGGTTTATATACAGTTTGCTCAAAAGGAATTGAGAATGGAGTGATTAAAGAAGAGTTTGTTGTTAATGCATCGATTAGTCGTGTGTTGGTTGCCGGTAGTCAATGGACAGAAATATTAAAATGTGCTCATAATCCTGAAATGAAAGTGGTGATTTCAAATACTACTGAGGTGGGCATTCAATTGGTAGAGGAAAAAATTAATGAAAATCCACCAGCATCTTTCCCAGGTAAATTGCTGTCTTTTTTAATGGAACGTTATCATGCATTTGGCGGTTCAAAAGAAAGTGGAATGGTTATTATTCCAGCCGAATTGATTCCTGATAATGGAACCAAGCTCAAAGAAATTATTATCAAATTAGCAAAGTTTAATAATGTAGATGATACTTTATTGTCATGGATTGAAAATGATAATGTATTCTGTAATTCATTGGTAGATAGAATTGTTTCGGGAAAGCCTTCAAAAGAAGAACTTGCTAAATTGGAAAATACTTTAGGTTATAGCGATTCTCTTTTAAGCGTAAGCGAATTGTTCAGTCTTTGGGCAATTGAAGGAGATGATTTGGTGAGAGAAGTACTTAGCTTTTCAACAGAAAACAAAGGAGTAGTTATCAGTGAAAATATTGATTTATATCGTGAATTAAAGTTGAGATTATTAAATGGTACACATACATTTAATTGTGGACTTGCATTTTTAGCGGGTTTCAAACTTACCAGAGATGCTATGCTCGACAAAGAATATGGAAGTTTTGCTGCTGCTTTAATGCATGAAGATATTGCAGCTGCTATTCCGCTTTCAATACCAACTGAAACCAAAGCAGCATATGCTAATGATGTCATTGAAAGATTCTGTAACCCCTACATAGATCATCAATGGATTAGTATTACGGCTCAGTACACATCCAAAATGAAAATGAGAAATCTGCCTTTGTTGTTTAAGTACAATGAATTATTTGGAAGTCCATCCGATAGAATGGTGACTGGATTTGCTGGTTATTTATTGTTTATGAAAGCAGTAAAACAAGAAGATGGCAAATATTATGGATTTGCTAACGGAAGTGAGTACTTGATTTCTGATGATGCAGCAGCTTTTTATTTTGATTGCTGGAAAGATAACAATCCTGCAGATGTTGTAGCTGCTTGTTTCGCAAACAAAGATATGTGGGACGCAGACTTAACAACATTAATTGGATTTGAGGCAGCTGTTGTTGCTAAGCTTTCAGAATTAATTGAGTTTGGCGTAATGAATGTGTTGAATAAAATGGAATTGAATAAAGTTGCTTAATAATTGAATTAGAAATTTTTAAAAAAGATGAAACAAAAGGTTTTAAAAATACACCCATCAGATAATGTTTTAGTAGCACTTGCTGATTTGAAAAAAGGGGAGGAGGTTACTTATAACGGAAATACTTTTTTATTAAAAGAGAATATTGAAGCAAAACATAAGTTTTTTGAAAATGATTTGCCTTCAGGATCACAAATATTAATGTATGGTGTAATTGTTGGAACTACACAACAAGATGTACTTGCCGGTGCTTGGATGAATGTGAATAATGTAAAACATGCAACGTCGGATTATCATTGGCGTAATTTTCAATATAGCTGGTCGGCACCTGATGTTTCTGCATTTGAGGGAAGAACATTTATGGGCTATCACAGAACAGATGGCAATGTGGGTACTGCAAATTATTGGTTGTTTATTCCAATGGTTTTTTGTGAAAACAGAAACATGGATGTCATAAGAGAAGCATTACACAATGAGCTTGGCTATGCAGTAACAGATAAGTATAAACGATATGCTCACCTATTGGTGGATGCTTATAAGAATTCAGGTGAAATTAGTAATGTTGATTTTGCTCCTTCAACTACAACAAGCAATGAAAGAGTATTCAAAAATGTGGATGGCATTAAATTTTTAAATCACGATGGAGGTTGCGGTGGTATCAGACAAGATGCAGCGGTACTCAGTAAATTATTAGCGGCTTATGCTAATCATCCAAATGTTGGTGGTGTAACTGTTTTAAGTCTTGGATGTCAAAACCTGCAAACCGAAGATTTTTTAAATGATTTAAAATTATTGAATCCGGGTTTTGATAAACCTATGTATGTGTTTAATCAACAACAATCTCAAAGCGAAGAGCAATTGATTGCTGATGCCATAAAGCAAACTTTTGAAGGTTTGACTATCATCAATAAATTCAACAGAGAGCCTGCTCCTTTAAGCAAAATGACTTTAGGCGTGAAATGTGGTGGCAGTGATGGTTTCAGTGGAATCAGCGCTAATCCTGCAGTTGGATATTGCAGTGATTTACTGGTTGCTCTAGGTGGTAAAGTGTTGCTTGCAGAGTTTCCAGAATTATGTGGAGTGGAGCAAGAATTGGTTGATCGTTGTGCAAGTGAAGCTAACGCAGAAAAGTTCACCAAATTGATGAAGAGTTATGAAAAGCAAGTTGTTGCTGCCGGTTCAGGTTTTCATATGAATCCTTCGCCAGGAAATATTAGAGATGGATTGATTACTGACGCGATGAAATCTGCAGGCGCAGCAAAAAAAGGTGGATCGGCTCCAATTGTAGATGTACTTGATTATGCAGAACCTGCTACCAAGTCGGGTTTGAATTTAGTGTGCACGCCTGGTAATGATGTTGAAGCTACAACCGGAAAAACAGCCAGTGGAGCTACTTTGATTTTATTTACAACAGGATTGGGTACGCCAACAGGAAATCCGATTTGTCCAACAATTAAAGTTTCTTCCAACTCTAATTTAACCAAAAGAATGAACGATATTATCGACATTGATTGTGGTCCAATTATCGCAGGAGAAAAAACAATTCCAGAAATGGGTAAATCGATTCTGGAATATTGTATTAAAGCTGCTAGCGGCGAAGTATTGCCTCATGCAGTGAGATTGAATCAAGATGATTTTATTCCTTGGAAAAGAGGCGTTTCTCTTTAAAACAAAACATTAAATTTGAATAATTTTAATAACCAGCAATGAAAAAATTTTTAGACGAAAACTTTCTGCTTAAAAATAAAACAGCAGAAAAACTGTATCACGATTTTGCAAGTTCAATGCCTATCATAGATTATCACAACCATCTCATTCCTGAGCAAATGGCCAATGATATCAATTTTGAAAATTTGACTCAAGTATGGTTGTATGGCGATCATTACAAATGGCGTGCTATGAGAACTAACGGTATCAATGAACGCTTTTGTACAGGTGATGCAGATGATTATGCAAAATTCGAACAATGGGCGAAAACGGTTCCTTATACTTTAAGAAATCCTTTGTACCATTGGACTCACCTTGAATTACAACGATATTTCAATGTTCATGAAATTCTAAACGGTGATAGTGCACAGCATATCTACAACACTTGTAATGACCTTTTACAAACACCGGAATATTCAGTGAAAGGGTTGCTTAATAAGATGAACGTAAAAGTAATTTGTACTACTGATGATCCAGTTGATAATTTGTGTCATCATCAAAAGCTAGCTGCAGATAAAGACACTGCTTCATTCAACGTTTTTCCTGCATTCAGACCCGACAAAGCCATGAATGTAGATGATGCAATTGCTTTTAATAATTATCTTTCTCAATTAGAAATCGCATCTGATGTTTCAATTTCTAGTTTTGATGATTATTTAAAAGCGTTAAAATCAAGACATGATTATTTTGCTGCTAACAATTGTTCTGTAAGTGATCATGGACTAGAAGAAATCTATGCGGAAGATTATTCTGAAGAAGAAGTAATTGCTGCATTTAAGAAAATCCGTTCAGGTAACAATCTTACTTTGTCGGAAAACAGAAAGTTTAAATCAGCTATGCTGCTGATTTTGGCAGAGTGGGATTGGGAAAAAGGATGGGTTCAACAATACCATTTGGGCGCTATTCGTAATAACAATTCAAGAATGATGAAATTGCTTGGACCTGATACAGGATGGGATAGTATTGGTGATTTTTCACAAGCAAAAGCTTTGGCGAAGTTTTTAAATAAATTAGATACCAACAATAAATTGGCTAAAACAATTATCTATAACCTCAATCCTGCAGACAATGAATTGATGGCTACCATGATTGGAAATTTCAATGATGGTTCTGTAGCCGGTAAGGTGCAATGGGGTAGTGGCTGGTGGTTTTTGGATCAGAAAGATGGCATGACAAAACAATTGAATGCCCTTAGCAACATGGGCATGCTCAGTCGTTTTGTAGGTATGCTTACTGATAGCAGAAGTTTCCTTTCTTATCCACGTCATGAATATTTCCGCAGAATATTGTGTAATCTTTTTGGCGAAGAAATTGAAAATGGAGAATTGCCAAATGACATAGCATGGACAGGTAAAATCATTCAGGATATTTGTTTCAATAATGCAGCAGATTATTTTAACTGGAATAAAATTATTACGCCTGCAAAGGAATTGGTGGTGTAAAGAACAGATATGATTAATAAAAAAAAGGAAGCCAAGCAGCTTCCTTTTTTAATTTTATAGTTGTTATTTTCTCTATTAACGTTGTACTCTTCCTGAGCCATCGCCTTTCATTAAGTCTTTTACTTCACTTAACGTAGCATGGTTCAAATCGCCTGGAATCGTGTGTTTCAGAGCACTAGCAGCAACACCGAATTCAGCAGCTTCATTCATTGGCATGCCAGTAACTAATCCGTAAATCAATCCGCTAGCAAAACTATCGCCACTGCCTACACGATCAACAATTCTAACATTGTATTCTTTGGTATGATAAAATTCTGATCCATCATATACCAAAGCACTCCAACCATTATCACTCGCACTGTGACTTTCTCTCAAAGATGATGCGATGAATTTGAATCCAAATTTTTCTTTCATCTGCATGAATACATCTTTAAATCCATCAAGATTCAATTCTCCTTTTGTAACATCAGTATCTTTTGCTTTGAAACCTAAAGTAGTATCGGCGTCTTCTTCATTGCCAATACATACATCTACATACTGACAAAGTCTGCTCATTACTTCTCTTGCTTTTTCTTTGCTCCATAATTTCTTTCTGTAATTTAAATCAATACTTGTTGTAATGCCTTTTGCTTTTGCCGCTTTAAGAGCAGCTTCAGTAAGTGCAGCCGCTTTATCACTTAATGCAGGGGTAATACCTGTTGTATGAAACCATGAAGCCCCTTCAAAAATTTTATCGAAATCAAATTCAGATGCATCTACATCAGCAATACTCGCACCAGCTCTATCGTAAACCACTTGAGAAGCTCTCATCGAAGCACCTGTTTCAAGGAAATAAATGCCAAGTCTGTCGCCGCCTCTGGCAATATATTGAGTGTCTACACCATATCTTCTTAAATGATTAATGGCAGATTGACCAATTGGATTGTTAGGAACTTTTGTTACGAATGTGCCGTTTAGTCCATAATTACATAATGCTGCAGCTACGTTGGCTTCTCCACCACCATAAGTGACATCAAATGTATCGGCCTGTACAAATCTTTTAAAATCAGGAGTAGATAATCTTAGCATGATTTCTCCAAGAGTTACAACTTTTTTTGACATGTTTTTTAGTATTTTGATTTTGATTATTTGTAAATATCCCAATTAAATTCAGGAAATGCTGAAAAATTTACGGCAACGATTTCGTAAAATAAACATCGATTTTTTTAATGGATTTTGATTTTTTTGATTTTACTTCACAACTCCTAAAATAAAAATTGAAATTCTGAATAAGCAAAAACTAAGTTTATGATTATAGACCACATTAGCAATGCATCTAAATATGTTGCATTACATCCATTGTTTGAAAAGGCATTTGCATATATTAACGCTACTGATTTTGATGCCATACCTGATGGAAAAATTCAAGTTGAAGAGGGACTATTGGCAATATTGAGTAATGCCAATGGAAAATTAAAAGAAGATAGTTTGAAGAAATTTGAATGTCACAACAGTAATATTGACATTCAACTTTGTTTGTCAGGAAATGAAACTATCGGCTGGAAACCCCGCCATAAATGTGTTACACCAAATGGTGAATTCAATACAGAAAAAGATGTACAGTTTTTTCATGATGCACCTGATATGTTTTTTCAATTGACAGATGGACAGTTTGCTATTTTCTTTCCTGAAGATGTACACGCTCCAATGATTGGAGAAGGGATGATAAAGAAATTGGTGATGAAGGTGAGGATATAGCTCGATAGGCTGGATAGGCTGGATAAAGCTGGATAGGCTGGATGAGCTGGATAGGCTGGATAAAGCTGGATACTGCATGAGATAACATAGTTCAAAAAGTTCAATGAGTTCAAAATGTTTAAACTGTTTTATTTTCCCCAACCTATTGAACCCATTGAACCTTTTAAACCTTTTTGAACAAAAAAACCAAACAACAAACATTAATTAATAAAAATGAAACAAAAAGCAACTCAAGCCATTATCGAACAAGGAATTCTTCCTCTTTATTTTAATGCAGATGAATCTGTAAGTGTAGATATATTAAGAGCTATTTATAAAGCAGGAATTAAAGCCGTTGAATATACAAACAGAGGTGAAGCCGCTTTAAGCAATTTTAAGAAAATGGTTGAAGTAAGAAATGAGGAAATGAAAGATATGTTACTCGGTGTAGGTACGATTAAAAATGTACAACAAGCAGAAGAATATATCGCCGCGGGTGCAGACTTTATGGTAAGTCCGGGTTATGTAAAAGAAGTGGCTGATAAAGCAAACACAATTGGAATGTTGTACGCTCCAGGATGTATGACACCTACTGAAATCATCGCTGCTGAAAATAATGGCGTTGGTTTTATTAAACTATTCCCTGGCAATATGCTTGGTCCTGAATTTCTAAGCAGCATTAAAGAAATATTTCCTAAGTTGTTATTCATGCCAACAGGTGGTGTAGATACAACTAAAGAAAGTATTGAAGGCTGGTTTAAAGCAGGCGTTTCTGCGGTAGGAATGGGCAGTAAATTAATTAGTAAAAAACTGATGGAAGCAAAAGATTACGCTACAATAGAGGCCGATACTAAAAATGTATTGGCATTGATTCAATCAATCAAAACAAAATAATCAAATCATGACCCAAGCCAAATCAATTGGTAAATATCGCTGGACGATAGCCTCGCTATTGCTGTTTTCAACAACAGTCAATTATATGGACAGAAATGTAATCGGTTTTTTGAAAGATTATTTCTGTTCACCTGATGGCTTTGGCTGGAGTTCCACGGATTATTCAACACTGACATCTGTATTCACTTTCTTTTATGCCGGTTTTACTTTGGTAGCTGGTTGGGTTATCGACAAAGTTGGTGCAAAAATTGGATTGGCTGCTTCTCTTATCATTTGGTCAATTACAGGTATGTTAAGTGCTTTTATGGGCACAACCATCACTCGTCAAAGTATTGCTCGTAGTTTGTTCGGAATGGGAGAAGCCGGAAACTTTCCTGCTTCTATTAAAGCGGTAGCGGAATGGTTTCCCAAAAAAGAAAGAGCATTAGCAACAGGGATTTTTAATTCTGGTTCCAATATGGGAGCTATGATATGTGCCATTTTTGTGCCATGGGCTTTATTGAAATGGGGTACAGGAAAAGAATTCCTCGGAATGTTTCATGGCTGGCAAATGGCTTTCATTTTAACTGGTGCAATAGGATTTATCTGGCTAATATTTTGGAAAAAATATTATGCTTCTCCAAAACAATTACTTGAAGAAGGAAAAATCAACCAGGCAGAATATGATCATATTCATAGCTCTGATGAACCTGCAGATGCATCAACTTCCGAAAAGAAGGATAAAGTTTCTTGGGGCAAAATGCTTACCTATAAACAAACTTGGGCTTTTGTGCTAGGTAAATTCATGACTGATGGAATCTGGTGGTTCCTACTTTTCTGGTTGCCTACTTATGTAAAGCAACAGTTCTGTTTTGGATTGTCGAAAGAAACTACAGCGAACTATGTGATGATTTCAAATTTTGTGGTATTTGGTATTGCAATATTGGGTTCGATATTTGGAGGTTCTATTCCATTATCATTTATGAATAAGGGATGGCAAGCTTATAAGGCGCGTATGACAGCCATGTTGCTTATCGCCTGCGCACCATTGCTTTTGCTAAGTACACAATGGATGGCAACTTATGGCATTGTGGCTACCATCATAATTATTAGTATTGGTGGTGCTTCACATCAGGCATGGTCTGCTAATTTATTTACAACGGTATCCGATATGTTTCCCAAAAAAGCTGTAGGAACTGTCACTGGTATCGGTGCTGCTGCAGGTGGTTTGGGAGGAGTACTCGTTCAACAAATCGCTGGTCGTCTAGAAGATCATTACAGAAGCATTGGAGTTGGTTTGGCAAAAGCACAGGGATTGATTATGGAAACAGAAAAAATTCCTCTAGATAAAATAAAGATCGACAATCTAAAAGACGTGATAACCGCTCCAGGTAATCTTGAACAGGCTCATCAACTGATTTCATCGAATGTATCAATTGCATATGGAATCATGTTCTCAATATGCGCCATTTCTTATTTAATTGCTTGGTCGATGATGAAGTTGCTTGTGCCAAAACACAAGCCTATTAGTATGTAAAATTGAAAAACAATTATAGCAAAAAGCAACACCATTTTAGTGTTGCTTTTTTTTATCAAAATTCCGATAACGATTGCGTAAATATAAAGTATAATGTGTAGATGTATTTCTTAGTTTGGCAATATATTTGAACTAGTTCTATTTAATCATTAACTAAAACACATACTTAAAATGAAATTAAAATTAACCTGCAGTATTTTATTAGTGCTTGCATTTTTTAGCATTAATATCAATCATGCATTTGCACAAGATTTGTGTGCTCCAGTGGGTTGGGCTACTCAAAATGGTGGAACAACCGGAGGTGGCACAGCTACACCAATTACAGTGACAACACTTGCCGATTTACAATCTCAGGCAAATTCAACTGGAGCAAAAGTTATTTATGTTTCAGGAACAGTAGGTGTTGACGTAACTACAAGAGTGGTTGTTGCTGCAAACAAAACCATCATCGGTTTGCCAGGTGCAAAATTGATTGGAGGATTTGATATCAAAACCAGCAATGTTATTATCAGAAACATGAAAATTCAAGGTCCTGGTTCTGTGGACGTAAATGGTGTAGATTGTATTACCATTGATGGTGCTACAAATGTATGGATCGACCATTGTGATATTTATGATGGACAAGACGGAGATATGGATATAGTAAATGGCGCCAATTATATCGCAGTAACATGGTGTAAGTTTTCTTATACTTCTGCATCAACAAATCATCAATTCTGCAATTTACTTGGTAACTCAGACAGTAAAACTACAGATAGAGGAAAAATTAAAGTTACCATGATGTACAACTGGTGGGCAAATGGTGTTGTTGAAAGAATGCCTCGCGTAAGATTTGGACAAGTTCATGTGGTTAACAATTATTTCAGCAGTCGTCAGGCTAGCTATTGCGTAAGAGCAGGTATTGAAGCCGATCTTCTAGTTGAAAGTAATTATTTTGATTCTACCAGTACACCAATTGATTTATACCAAAATAATTTCACAGCAGTTACTTCAAGAAACAACTATTATGTTGCTACATCAGGAAACAATTTAGGAAGTGGTGTGTCATTTACACCTCCTTATACTTTGTCAATCACACCGGCTGCTAATTTAAAATCAATTGTATCTAATCCAACTTGTGGTGCAGGTGCAACAATGGCTAGTCCTACAGCTTGCGGTTGTGGTAGTACGCCAATTACTTATTATAATGTAACAACATCAGCTGCACCAGCTGCTGGCGGAACGGTTACTGGTGGGGGAAGTTTCGCTTCTGGTGCTACAGCGACACTAACAGCTACTCGTGCCATTGGATATGTATTCTCAGGATGGAGTGGTGATGCTTCTGGTACAACATCTCCGGTAAGTGTGGTTGTAAACGCTAATAAAAATGTGGTAGCGAATTTCGTTGCAACTTCTTATACGCTAACAACAGCTGCTGCTCCTGTAGCGGGCGGTACGGTTACAGGTGGCGGTAGTTATGGAGCTGGTGCTACGGCAACAGTTACTGCAGTTCCGGCTGCTGGTTATACGTTTGCAGGTTGGAGTGGCGCAAGTACAGCAACTACTGCTTCTACAACTATTGTGATGAATGCTAATGCAACAGTTACTGCTAATTTTAAAGCAATTACTGTTGTGAATTATACTTTGACTACAACTGCTAATCCAGTAGCTGGTGGTACAATTACAGGAGCTGGAACTTATGTTTCAGGTTCAACTGCTACAGTTACTGCAACTGCCGCTGCAGGGTATTCTTTTATCGGTTGGTCTGGCGCTTCAACAGCAACAACTCCAACTACAACAGTTGTGATGACAGGCAATCTTGCTGTAACAGCAAACTTTATCGTTAACTCAGGTACAAATTCAACCATAAGAATTGAAGACAGCAACCTGCCAACAACAGGCTTGTGTAGTTATGATGGTGCACTCAGCAGCAACAGCGGCGCCAGCAATACCAAAGTAATTAATTTGACTAACTCAACAGCAAAAGGAATCAACTACAAAATTGCTGTTCCTACTGCTGGTGCGTATTCATTAAACTGGAGATATGTTAACAGCAGTACTAACAATGTATTTACAATGAATTTGATTGTAAATGGTGTTGTTGTAAATGCAGCTTTAGGTTTCCCAAGAACATCAAGTAGTACAGTTTTTGCAAACACAATTGCGACTGTTAATTTAATTGCAGGTAACAATACTATTCGCATCGAATCTATAAATGGAACAGCAACTGCTGATATCGACTGGTTGGAAGTAACAGGAAATTCTCCAGCAGTTGGAAATTGCACTATTGCAAAATCAACAGCAATCATCAACGAACAAACAATTGGAGAAAATCTAGTGTTCCCTAATCCTGCTGTTAAAGGTCAAAATGCTTCTTTAAAATTCAACATAAGTAAGCCTCAAAATATAAGCATCAATATTACAAATGCAGAAGGAATTAAAATTAAAGGCTTCAATAAATTTTATACATCAACTGAAGTATTTGAAGCAATTACCACTGATGGCATTAAGCCAGGTGTGTATTACATCAACATCAAAGGTGATAATGGTTTTAACGTCACAAGGAAATGGATTGTATTGTAATTATCTAAAAATACAAAAAACAATAATTAAGAAGCCCGTCGAAAGATGGGCTTTTTTTTATCGATGTTAATGTAAAATATCCAATGCAAAATATTGAATT
>CALCNY010000089.1 GCA_937897585.1 uncultured Chitinophagaceae bacterium
TTAAATACTTGTTGGACAGCCGCACCATTTTACTTTCTGCAGTAAAAAACGGACACACAGATATTTTTACTTTCGATTTGGAAAAAGAAAAAGTAAAACAAATTACCAATGATGTTTATGATAATTTAGATCCGGCTTTTGTAAGTTTCCCAAACAAAACCGGGATTATTTTTTCTTCAAACAGACCAAATGCAAATGCAGTTTCAAGTGATACGGTGCTTCCTTGCAACAACAGATATAATATTTTCATGGTTACGAATTTTGGTGACAAACCTGAATTGAATCAAATCACTCAACTCACCGATTTAAAATACGGCAACGCCAGATTTCCTGCTCAATATAACGTCAATCACTTCACTTTTGTAAGTGATGAAAATGGAATTGCCAATCGTTATGCCGGATTTTTTACAACAAGGAAAACTGGACTCGATACCATGATTACTATTGGTGATGAAATTTTAAGAAATCCTACTCAACAAGAAATTGACAGCACTTTAAAAGCTTGGAAAAAAACCGAAATTGATTCCAAGGCCGTTGTTTCCATGAGTGAAGATTCTTCATATACTTTTCCGTTAACCAATTACGAAAGCAATCTCGCAGAAACAAGAACTGCAGGAGATGACAGAATGTTAAGTGAGGTAACTCAGCAAGGCGACCAAAAGAATTTATACAAATTGAAAATTGATGAATATGCCTTGAAACAAAGAAATGTCATTGCACAACCAACTGCTTTTGGTAAAAAACTAATGAGAGAAAGTAAGAAAACAACAGTGGCGCCGTCATCTAACTTCAAAAAGCAAAATAACTCAGATGATTTTCAAACTGAATTTACTGATGAGAAAAAAGACAGTAGTATCATCATTGAAACTGAGACTAAAGATGATGTTTTAAGCAAGGCTAAATTATACAAATACAAACCCATTAAATTTTCTGTTGATTATGCTTCAGCAGGATTTAATACCACTGTTTTGTTTAATAAATATCAACCTTATGGCAATGGCTCAGGCCCTATTATGCTCAGCAGTAATACACCTTTAAATGGTTTGATTACCATGGGCACTTCTGATATGATGGAAGACAAAAGAATTATGGGTGGTTTTAAAATTGGAACCAATCTGAAAGATAATGAGTGGTTCGTGACTTATCAGAATTTAAAAAAGCGTCTAGATTGGGGCGCTACTTATTATAGAAATGCATTAGGATCCGCAGCGCAATTAACCGATCAACAAGGAAATGTTATCGCAGTTTATCCTGCTAGACTGTTTACAAATTTCTATCAGGGAAATATCACTTACCCATTTGATGTTACAAAAAGTATTCGTTTGACCACAGGCATTCGTTCCGACAATTTAGCAATTTTAAACGTCGACCAATTGAGTGCTTCATTGGAAAGTCAGTCTACTTATTATTCGTCTACTCATTTAGAATATGTTTACGATAACACGTTAACAAGAGATAAGAATATCATGAACGGTTTGCGTTACAAAACTTTCATCGACTGGAATAGACAATTGGGCGCTGGTTCTGGTGTAAAAAAACCTGCTATTTTTAATTATGGATTCGATGCCAGATACTACTATCCAATTTATAAAAACTTCATTTGGGCAGGTCGTGTTGCGGGTGATTTCAGTTGGGGCAATCAAAAATTCATTTACTATCTGGGAGGCGTAGACGGCTGGTTGATGTTTGGCAATAATGTAAGACCAGGTACAACAAAAGAAAGATACTTCAACACAAAAAATGTTCCGGCAGCTAATCAGAATTATGCTTTTCAAAGTTTAGCCTTGAACATGCGGGGCTATATTCAAAATGCGGCGAATGGAAATAATGCTATGGTGATCAACAGTGAATTGAGATTGCCTATACTTTCGACCCTATTTGATAAAACAGTCAGCAATGCATTTTTAAGAGATTTGCAACTGACACAATTCATCGATTTGGGAACCGCTTGGAATGGAGGTGTAAAAAATATGAAAAGACCATCCTCTACATTTAATATTCCAATTTATTTATCAAATGGCACAACCATTCCTGGACCTGTAACTGTGGTGTACAAAGAAAAAGGAATCGGTCCTTTCCTTGGTGGATATGGCTTTGGAGCCAGAAGTACTTTGCTCGGTTATTTTGTAAAGTACGATGTAGGTTGGCCAATGAATGGATTCTTCAAAGGCAAGCCTGTGATGTATGTGTCGCTAGGACTTGATTTTTAAAAAAGATTTTCAAATAATTTGAAAGGTTCAATAAGTTCAAAATGTTTCATAACACAATGAACTTATTGAATCTTTTGAACTTTATATCTTTTCCAGGACTTCAATAATTTTTTTACAAGCCAATTTAATTTCGGCTTCACTAATATTCAAAGGCGGTGCAATTCTCAATGCATTAGATGCAAATAAAAACCAGTCTGTAAATACACCTTCTTCAATCAACTCATCAATTATTTTCTTGTTGGTTTCGAAATCATCAAACCAAACTGCAATCATCAATCCGGCAGTATTTACTTTATTAATTTTGGGATGAACAAGCAAATCGCGAAAGAAAGTTTCTTTATCTTTTACACCAGCAACAATATTTTCATTTATAAGATAATTGAATGCCGCCAAACCAGCTGCACACGAAACTGGATGTCCACCAAAAGTATTGATGTGTCCTAACACAGGATTATGCGTAAATGAATCCATGATTTTTTTATCGGCAACAAAAGCACCTAATGGCATGCCACCTCCTAATGCTTTTCCCAATAATAAAATATCAGGTGTTATTCCAAATTGTTCAAAAGCCCACAGTGTTCCATTTCTGCCAAAGCCACATTGTATTTCATCTAAAACCAGCAAGGTTCCTGTTGATGTACATTTTTCTCTCAATGCTTTAAGCCAATTGATATCAGGCATATTCACTCCGGCTTCTGCCTGAATGGTTTCAGCAATCACACAAGCCGTGTTTTCATTGATGGCATTTAAATCAGAAAAAGAATTATAATTCAATTGAACAATACCTGGAAGCAACGGACGAAATGCTTGTTGCCAATATTCACTGCCCATCACACTTAACGCACCTTGTGTACTTCCGTGATACGAATTTTTAAATGAAACAATTGAAGTTCTTCCAGTAAAACGTTTGGCCAATTTCATAGCACCTTCTGTAGCTTCACTTCCGCTTGCTGTAAAAAAAACCGAGTTAAGTTGTTCAGGCAAATGTTCTGTAAGTTTCTTTGCATAATGAACTTGTGGGTTTTCTACAAACTCTCCATAAACCATGATATGCAGGTATTCGTCGGCTTGTTTTTTTATAGCTGCAACCACATCAGGATGTCGATGTCCAACATTACAAACACTGATTCCGGCAATTAAGTCTATATATTCTTTGCCATCCGCATCCCACATTTTAGAGCCTTCTGCTTTTACAATATTCAAACACAATGGCGCCTCTGAAGTTTGGCCAACATGCCTCAAAAAAAGTTCTCTGTTATTCATAATGTTCAATTGTATTTACAGCTACGAATGAATCAATATCGTATTTTTACGCAAGTTAACGAACTAAGATTGTAATCGTAAACAAGCTGATTTATCCTAAATTTTAATTTATGTCATTTATTTTTCCAGTGGAAGGAATCTCACCAAAATGGGGTGAAAATTGTTTTATCGCTCCCAATGCAACTATTGTTGGAAACGTTGAAATGGGCGATGAATGCAGTGTTTGGTTCAATGCTGTGGTGCGTGGAGATGTGAATTTTATAAAAATGGGCAACCGTGTTAATATTCAAGATGGCGCCGTAATTCATTGTACTTATCAAAAATGCGGCACAATTATTGAAAATAATGTTAGCATCGGACACAATGCAATCGTACATGGGTGCGTTATACATCAGAATGTGCTGGTAGGTATGGGTGCTATCGTGATGGACAATGTTCAAGTTGGAAGTAATAGCATCATTGCCGCAGGTGCAGTAGTTCTTGAAAATACAATTGTAGAACCCGGAAGTATTTATGCCGGTGTTCCAGCAAAAAAAGTAAAAAACATCAGCGAAGCATTAATAAGTGGAGAGATCAACAGAATCGCCGGTAATTATGTAAAGTATAGTGAATGGTTTAAGAATCTGTGAAAATTGTCCGACACATGATTACGTTTAAAAAAACTCTTATTATCTTCATTCGATGAAAAAAATATTACCATTATTATTGCTTATTTGCGTACTTGAAAGTTGTTCAGTTTTTAATCGTTCTCCGAAAACAGGATGCCCTGTAAGTGGCGCCGCCATTGGAGCCGAAAGAATTGCTTCGGGTGATCAAAAGGCAATAAGAGCTGCCAATAAATCTAAATTCAAAGGAGGACGAAAGATTTATTAGCTATCAAAATTTATAAATCAATTTTAATTATACCTATATTAAAACCCAAAACCATGTCGTACCAACTAAAAACTAAATCCGGTGCTACCGAAGCTGTTATCGATGATAACTGCGGAATCTCAAAATTTTATGCAATCGCTCACACACTGTCAGACAAGCTTGAAGTCATTTTTATGAATCAAATTGATGACAGTGAAACTCTAGATTGGGATTTCAAATACAAAGGCCAATTCTTAACGCTGCACTACAATATATTCGAAGGTGTTAGCATTTTTCCTCAACCTACAAAAAGTTTAAAAACAGATAGTCAAGCTGTAATTGAAGTGGCGCACTTCCTCGAAAGAAACGCATTTTAATTAAAATGAAACGTCTTCAATAGACTCAAAAATAGTAAGGTAACTTATATATCTTTCCATCGAAATGCTGTTGTGCGGAAGCTCAACAGCATTTTTTATAGCACAACCCGGCTCATTAATATGCACACAATTATTAAACTGACAGTCATGCATAATCGCCCGCATTTCCGGAAAATAATGTGCTAGTTCACGTTTGTCCATATCAAACAATCCTAGCTCTCTAATTCCTGGTGTGTCAATGATACTGCCGCCATCTTTTAAATCAAACATCTCTGCAAATGTTGTAGTATGCATCCCCTTTCCACTCCAGTCACTTACGTCTTTTGTTCTTAAATTGTATTCAGGAAATAAGTGATTAATGAAAGTAGACTTCCCTACTCCAGAATGTCCACTTAATAAGGTGGTTTTGTTTTTTAGAATTTCTTTAATCTCATCCAAACCTTTGTTCTCTTTGATGCTTACAGCTAAAACCTTATATCCAATGTCTTCATATCTTTTCTTTACTTCTTCAATCTTTTCCAAATCCTTAGATTTAAGCAAATCTATTTTATTGAAAACGATAATGGCGGGAACACGATAAGCTTCCGCTGTAATTAAAAATCTGTCAATAAAACCTGTAGATGTTTTAGGGTCTTTGATAGTGGCAATCAATAAAGTTTGATCAAGATTAGAAGCAACAATATGATGCTGGTTTTTATTGTGAGGAGATGTTCTGTTGATATAATTCCTTCTCTCTTCTATTGCTGTAATAACCGTACTTTCTATATCTTCTTCATTTTCGATATTAACCACATCTCCTACTGCAATGGGATTTGTGGAGGTAATATTATCAATCTTGAATTTACCTTTTATACGTGCATTAAAAACTTGCCCTAGCTCATTTTTTACAATGTACCAGCTGCCTGTAGATTTATAAACGATTGCACGCATGTTTGAATTGATTAAGATAAATATTTTCCTACGATAGGCATTCTTCTTCCCACACCAAATGCTTTTGGTGAAACTCTGATAATCGGACAAAACTGATTTCTTTTATACTCATTCGTATTCACCAATTTTAAAATTCTGTCTACTAATGCAGCATCAAATCCTAGTGACTTAATTTCTGCAGGGCCCATGGCATTTTCAATGTATTGATACAAAATTTTATCAAGAATATCATATACTGGCAAACTATCACTGTCTTTTTGATCTGGCCTTAATTCTGCACTGGGCTCTTTAATCAAAATATTATTAGGAATGATTTCTGTTTCACGATTAAAGTATTTTGCCAATTCATAAATCTGTAGTTTATAACAATCTCCCAATACACCTAAGCCACCTGCCATATCTCCATAAAGCGTACCATAGCCAGTAGATAATTCACTTTTGTTTGATGTGTTGAGCAATACATAACCAAATTTATTCGCAATGGCCATCAACAAATTTCCTCTGGTTCTGCTTTGAATATTTTCTTCTGCCAATCCTGGTAAACTATCTTTAAATAAAGGATCCAGCGTTTCAAGAAATGACTGATTGACTTTCTCAATAGAAATTTGATGATAAGGATTATCAAGTCTTTTACTGAGTTCAACAGCATCATTAACAGAATGATCACTTGAATATTTCGAAGGCATCAAAACCGCAGTAACATTGTCTTTACCCAAAGCCTCTACTGCCAAAGCAAGTGTCACAGCGCTGTCAATACCTCCGCTGCTTCCAAGTATCGCTTTTTTAAAACCCATTTTACTGAAATAGTCTTTAATACCGGTAACGAGTGCACGATGAATAAGATCAATATTTAAATCAGGAAGCAAGGTTGTCGGATCAAAAAAATGAGTTGGAATAACAGATGTGTTTTCAATGATCGATTGTTGAAACGTACCATCATCATTCAAATCAAATGATTGTAAATCTTCTTCAAAAGATGATAAACGCCCACATAAATTACCTTGCTTATCAAATACAAGCGAGGCTCCATCAAAAACAATTTCAGTCTGACTACCCACTGCATTACAATAAAACATGGGCATGCCATATTTTAAAACATTGGCTTTTACAACAGCTTTCCTGTCTTCATCATGAGTATAATCAAAAGGAGACGCTGATAAATTAATCATGAAATCCGGTTGCTGTATCATCAATTTATCCATAGGACAAATGGTGTAAAGTGGATTATCTCCCAGGTTCCAAATGTCTTCGCAAATGGTAACAGCAATTTTTTTGCCTTTGAATGAAATTACATTCCATGAAGATGCAGGTTCAAAATACCTGTCTTCATCAAAAATATCATAGGTTGGCAAACAAGTTTTTTGAATGGTTTGCTTAATCATTCCATCTTCTATAAAATAAGCCGCATTATATAAATCCTTTCCTTCTTTAACAGGATTTTTTTGTGGAGCACCTACCAACACTGCAATCCCAATTGCTTCCTTTGCAATCGCTTTAATTGCTTTCTGGCACTTTTCAATAAAATCTTTGAAATATAAAAAATCTCTGGGTGGATAACCACATACACTTAATTCACTGAAAACAATCAAATCACCGCCTTCCATCTTAGCTTGATGAATAGCTTTTATAATTTGCGCAGTATTGTATTCAAAATTACCAATGTGGTAGTTCTGCTGTGATAAAAATATTTTAATCATAAATAATAATGCTTCAAACAACTCCCGAATTTTAAAGGATTGAAGTAACTTCGTAATTCGGTAATTGTAAAGTGTAAAGTTAATTCATTTGTATGCGTTTCTTCATTTCTTTGATTTTCTGTATAGTTTTTTTTTCTTGTAATAACCATGCAGATACACCTGATGTATCCAATATAAACATCAATCTGAAAACCTACAGATTCGAAAAAGATTTGTTTAAGATCGACAGCAATAATATTGCAAATCAGCTCGATCCGCTTATTGCCGCGTATCCTTCTTTTGGCGAAAATTTTTTGAATACTATTTTAAATGCAGATCCAAGATGGGGATTAGATACGACAGTAATTTACATCAAAGGATTTTTATCCACTTACAAACCTATTTATGATACCGCCGAAATTATTTTCAACGATTTTACAACTTATGAAAATGAAATAAAAAATGGATTGCAGTTTGTGAAATATTATTTTCCAAAGTACAATACACCTCAAAAAATCATTACCTATATCGGACCGCTTGATGGCTATGGCGACATTCTTACCGAAGAGGCTTTTGTTATAGGCTTACAACAACACCTCGGAAAAAACGCTTCTTATTATCAATCAGAATGGCTGTATGAAACTTATCCGAAATACATTACAGACCGCTTCGAACCTGAAAACATTTCAGTGAATTGCATGAACAATATCGTGCTAGATTTATTTCCTGAAATAAAAACCGAATCTTCACTTGCCGTACAAATGATTGAAAAAGGAAAACGACTTTATCTATTACAACATTTCTTGCCTGAGAAAAAAGAACATTTACTGATTGGTTATTCTGAAAAACAATTAAAGGATTGCTATGACCATGAAGCGGCTATTTGGAATCTATTTATTCAAAATCAATTATTGCAAAATACTGATTACAACATCATAAAAAACTATATTGGTGAAAGTCCAAAAACACAGGAATTAGGTGATGCTTCTCCGGGCAATATTGGAGCTTTTACAGGATGGCAGATTGTAAAGAAATTCATGAGCAAAAACTCAAATACTTCATTGACGGATTTGATGAAAATGAATTCAGAAACAATTTTGGAAAAAGCAAAATACAAACCTTAACTAGGAATTATTTTACCGCAGAGAATCAGAGAGTATGAGATTGCGCAACGTTATTTATAATGAGTCATGATTATTTCATCTCCTTATCCAGCATCAAGTATCCAATTTCGAATATCAATCTCACGCAGCCTGCATTTGAATATTATTTTGCACTACAGGTTTTTTTCCTAATTGTTGCATCACCCTAAAATGTGAAGCCATTGCTTTGGACATCGTTTCATAATAATTATAAGGCAAATTAAACTCCTTACATTTTTGTTGTACGATTTTGCTGATAGCAGGATAATGAACATGGCTGATTCTAGGAAACAGATGATGTTCGATTTGAAAATTCAATCCGCCAACAAACCATGATATCACTCGGTTTTTCATCGCAAAATTTGCTGTGGTTCTGATTTGATGTTCAGCCCAAGCAGTTTCTATATGCTTTGTAGTATCTAATGGAATATGTTCAAATTCTGTATTCTCAACCACATGTGCCAATTGAAATACAAAGGAAAGTGTTACGCCCATTGCTGCATTTGTAACCAGAAATCCCACCAACCAAGGCAAGAATCCCCAAACATAAATTGGAAGCAAAATGAATATGCTTAAATAATAGATTTTAGTTACCCAAAATATCAGGTGATTTTTAAAGGTCATTTTCCAAGCTGCAGTGGTATAAATTTTTCTGCTGAAGTATTTGGTAAAGTCCATAAAAAATATCCAAAAGATTGACGACAAAGCATACACGAAAGGGATATACAAATGTTGAATCTTATGCATGGGCACCCATTTCTGGGTTTCGCACTGACGAATAATTGGACTTTTAGCAATATCGTCGTCTATGCCATCAACGTTAGTGTAAGTGTGATGAATCACATTATGTTTTTGCTTCCAAAAAAAAGCATTAGCACCGAGTCCGTTTGAGGCGAGTAATCCGATAAAATCATTCAATTTACTATTATTGCTGTAACTGCCATGATTAGCATCGTGCATGACACTGAAACCAATACAGGCCATGATGAATCCGAGAAAAACACATATTGCAAGAGAGACCAGCGCAACAGGATGTAATAACATCAGTAATAAATAGGCCGTTATTGCAGAACCTATTAAAATAAAAGTCTTTAGATATAAACGATAATCTCCTGTCTTTTCAATTTTGGCCGTTTTGAAATACTCATCTACGCTTGATTTTAAACTTAGGAAAAATTGATTGTTGGAATTATTGAAGGTTAATTTAGACATGTGTGCATTTGTTCAGCTTTTATACTGATGATTTGTAGTTCAGTTTTTTATCAGTTTAATTTCAAAGGTGCTTCCATTTGAAAAACTGGGATAAAAACATTGAACGTTTTTTTGTTACTAAGATTTTCAAATAAATAGGATCCATGCATTTTACCCATCTCTGTTTTGAGATTGCATCCACTGATATAACTGTAGGTACCATTTGGAAGTATAACAGGTTGTACACCTACAACCCCTTCTCCTTCTACTTCTTTATTGATCCCATTGCTGTCTATAATATACCAGTGTCTTCTTAATAATTTCACAGAAAAATTATTGTTGTTTTCGATGGTGATTTTATAGGCAAACATGAATTCATGGTTAATGGGATTACTGTATTCAGGCTGATAAAATGTATCAACCGTAATGGTAACACCTGCTGATATCTTTGAATTCATAGAAACATTTTTACCAAGTTACAAAAAATAAACTGCTGAAAACTGATTTTTTTGTACAAAATTATTAACAACCAAAATCATAATTTCAAATAATAGATAATGATGATGTCAAAACTGTTGCTTGATAAAAACAAAGAATTGATATCCACTATTTCTTTTTGGTATGTGTAAACCCATTTTTAATGAGCCATTGGAATACCTTTTCCTTGTGGTCGCCCTGTACCAAAATCTCCCCATCTTTTGCCGAACCTCCTGTGCCACAATGATTTTTCAATTTTTTGGATATCTCCTCGAAATTGTCTGGCGTACCGGAGAAGCCGTCTACAATGGTAACAATTTTGCCTGCTCTGTGCTTGGATTCCAAACGAACAATTAACTTTTGCTCAGCGGGTAATAACACTTTTGTTTCTATTTCTTTTTCAACGGGAGGTTGAAAATTGGGGTCTGTGGAATATACAAATGGCGAGGATGAATTTGATTTCTTCTTCAATGTAATAGGATTTTTAAATGATAACAGCTTTCAAACTCAGATCGACACTTTTTGCCTGATGTATGATAGCTCCGCTGGAAATAAAGTCTACTCCTGTGGATGCATAAGATGCAATATTATCAAGCGTTATCCCACCACTAGCTTCGGTTTCAAATTTTTTATTGATTAATAATAGTGCAGATTGAATATCTTCTATAGAGAAATTATCAAGCATAATTCTATCCACTTTTCCGATTGCCATTACTTTTTTTATATCCTCAAGATTTCGGGTTTCTACTTCAATTTTCAGACCTGGTTTTGTATTTTGTACATATTCATAAGCCAAATGAATCGCTTTTTCAATAGATCCACAATAATCAATGTGATTGTCTTTCAACATAATCATATCATAAAGTCCGAATCGATGGTTTTCGCCACCTCCAATTCGAACCGCTTCTTTTTCAAGCAAGCGAAAATTGGGTGTAGTTTTACGAGTATCCAACAATCGAGTGTGATAGCCTTTCAGTAAATCAGTATATTTTTTGGTTAATGAAGCTATTCCGCTCATTCTTTGCATGGTGTTCAATACCAACCTTTCGCATTTTAATATCGTATGAACTGGAGCAAAAACTTCAAAAGCAACTTCGCCTTTGATTACAAATTCACCATCTTTTTTTAAAGACTTAAAATAAACAGACGGATCTGCTATTTTAAATATCTTCTCTGCAATGTCAACTCCGGCAAGTATAGTATCTTCTTTTATTTTTAATATCGCTTTACCACTTACATGTTTATCAATGCAAGCCAAGGTACTATGATCTCCATCACCAATATCCTCGGTTAAAGCATTTACAATTAATGTTTCTAAATGAAGCTGATTCATAATATTTACAAATCTAAGCAATGAAAACAATACGGCAGTTTTGAAGAATTGAGTTTCCAGGCTACAACGCAAATCAATCGCATGGACGTTACGTCCAGGGGCAAGGTTCGGTAGCGGAATATCGATGT